>SKGE01000078.1 GCA_007117625.1 Candidatus Izemoplasma sp.
ATGGATCTTGGCTTTGGAGAGTGTAAATTCTCGATTGCTGGTTTAAAAGATCAAGTGTTAGATAATCCCAACAAGCTGATTAAGATTGCTACAAAGTATCCGAACGTTACAAAAAAATATTTCCAAAACAAAGATCAAAAAATTGAAATTATAAAGTTAAACGGTTCTGTAGAGTTAGCCCCACTCGTCGGATTATCAAACGTGATTGTCGATATTGTTGAGACTGGTAATACCTTACGAGCAAACGGCTTGAGTGTTATCGAAGATATGTATGATGTGAGTGCCAAACTAATCGCAAACCGTGGTAGTTATCGGTTTAAATCGAAAACAATAGAAAGCATTGTTAAACGATTGGAGGCACGCTTAAATGCTTAAAAAACTTAATTTAAAAGACGATTTAAGTCTTATAGAAGCACTGATTGATCGTAATCAGTTTGAGTTCACTGATGTGAACGATGATGTTCTAACGATTCTTAAAACTGTTAAAGATAAAGGTGATCAAGCGCTGCATGATTACAGCATACAATTTGATGGGGTCGATGTCCGCGACTTTAAAGTGACGAAGGATGAAATCGATGAAGCTTTTGCATCGATCGATAGACAATTACTGACTGACATCAAAATTGCCTTAGGGAACATTCAAACTTATCACCATAAACAAGGTTTCAAAAACTTTGAACTAAAACAAGATCACGGTGTTAGATTAGGCCAACGTGTCAAACCGATTGAATCGGTTGGAATTTATGTCCCTGGCGGTACCGCAAGTTATCCGTCAACGGTTTTAATGAATGCAGTACCTGCTAAAATCGCAGGCGTTAAAAATCTTGTCATGGTCACCCCACCTTTAAAAGATGGATCGATAAAAGCATCGATTTTAGTGGCTGCTAGTTTAGCCGGTGTCGATGCCATCTATAAAATAGGAGGTGCACACAGTATTGCTGCATTAGCTTTTGGTACTAAAACCGTCCCTAAAGTTGATAAAATCGTTGGGCCTGGTAATATTTACGTTTCGATGGCGAAAAAATTTATCTCTGGTTATGTCGGCATCGACATGATTGCAGGACCGAGTGAAATCTTAATCTTAGCCGATGAAAGCGCAGACCCAGATAACGTAGCTGCTGATTTAATGGGGCAAGCTGAACATGATGTTTTAGCAAGTTCAATATTAATAACCACTTCAACAGCCCTTGCTGATCGTGTGATTAAAAGTTTGAGTGCTCAGCTTCCGAACATGGAACGGCAAAACATTATTCAACAAGCATTACAAGACTACGGAGGAATCATTCTTACCGAAACATTGGAAGAAGCGATAACTCTATCCAATCGTATTGCCCCAGAGCATTTAGAAATTATAACATCGAACCCTTTTGATGTGTTAGATAAGATTGAAAATGCTGGATCAATCTTTTTAGGTGCTTATACACCAGAGCCGGTAGGAGATTACTTAGCTGGACCCAATCATACCTTGCCTACAAGTGGTACGGCGCGGTTTGCTTCACCATTATCAACAGCTGATTTTCAAAAGAAATCATCGTATCTTTATTATACGAAAGCCGCGCTACAAAACTTTGGACCTTCAATCATCCGCTTTGCCAATGAAGAGGGTCTTACCGCACACGCAAATGCGATAAAAATGCGTATCGACAAGGAGGAATGAACGATGTTACCAAAACCTTCAATACGAACATTACAGCCCTATAAAACAAAAGATTTAACGTATCAAATTAAGTTAGATTCTAATGAAGCAACCCGTAATATTCTTACTGATTTTAAAGCGGTATTGCCTTCTGATTTATTTCTTTACCCAGATAACTATGCAGAACAGCTTCGACAAAAAGCTGCATCACATTATGGTGTTGAGGCCAATCAGATTATCGCAGGAAATGGCTCAAGTGAAATGATTGAAATTTTACTCAAGACCTATATAGAACCAGGTGATCGTGTCGTTAGCTTCGAACCAAGTTTTTCAATGTATCGCGTCTTCAGTGAAATTTATGCGGCGAAGTTTATTCCCGTAGATACCCCAGCACCCTTTCAATTTAACATTAATGCATTGATTGAAACAATTAAAAAAGAGCATCCCAAAATCATATTCTTATGCACTCCGAATAACCCAACTGGCAATGTGTTAAACAATGAAGAAGTCTTAAAAGTGCTTAAATCAACTGATGCCTTGGTTGTTGTGGATGAGGCTTACATTGAATTTTATGATACCGCTCAAACGATGATTAAATACCTTAATGATTATCCAAACTTAGTTGTATTAAGAACGTTATCAAAAGCTTTTGGGTTGGCAGGGATTCGGTTAGGCTTTCTCATGGCGAACTCACCATTGATCGATGTCTTAAATACAGTTAAAGCACCTTATAACTTAAATGCCTTAACCCAAGCTTTTGGTACTTATGCTTTGAAACAATCTTCAACTGTTCTTTCCTACTTAGAGCGTGTAAAAGAGTTGCGTAAGACATTGAGTGATGCGATGCAATCGTTTGGTATTAAAGTATATCCGTCCTATGCAAACTTTGTGTTCTTTGAATCAAAGATTGATGGATTATTTGAAAAATTGTTGGCAAAAGGAGTTTTAATTCGTGCCTTTTGTCAACCTTTAGATAACTTTTATCGTGTCAGTATCGGTACTGAAGAAGAAAATCATGTTTTTATCAAAGTCCTTAAGGAGGTCGTAAACCATGCGTAAAATTGAATTGCACCGAAAAACAAATGAAACTGAAATTTGGCTTACGTTAAATCTTGATGGGAATCGAGATATAGAAATCAACACAGGTGTGGGGTTTTTCGACCACATGCTCACGCTATTTGCATTTCATGGAGGTTTTGATTTAAACATCCGCTGTTCAGGGGATATTGATGTCGACGATCACCATACGGTTGAGGATGTCGGCATTGTTTTAGGCGATGCACTGCAACAACTTTTAACTGATAAAACCGGTCTTAGACGATATGGATTTATATATATACCAATGGATGAAAGTTTGTCCCGAGTTGTGATTGATTTGTCGGGTCGCCCCACCCTTGTATATAATGTCTTAATCACTCGTCAAACCCTTGGCAATATGGACACTCAAAATGTCAAAGAGTTTTTAAAAGCTTTCGTTAACAATGCCCGAATAACGCTTCATGCGGAAGTCTTATACGGTGAAAATGATCACCACAAAGTTGAGGCAGTGTTTAAAGCGTTTGGTCAAGCTTTAAAGTCTGCGGTAAAGATTGAGAGTGATAGAGTGCTTTCTTCTAAGGGTGTACTTTAAATGAATGTCATCTTAGATTATGATGTGGGGAACTTAGATTCCGTAAAACGTGGGTTTGAACGTGCGGGAATTGAAACGATTGTTACCAAAGATGTCACCTTAATTCAAGCTGCGACTTCATTGATTCTACCCGGTGTTGGTGCTTTTAATGAGGCGATGAAATCTTTAAAAAAATCGGGATTGATTCCTTTGATCGAGGCACATGTTAAAAATAATAAACCCTTATTTGGCATCTGTTTAGGCATGCAACTGCTTTATCAACAAAGTGAAGAAAACGGCCTCTATGATGGTTTAGGCTTTTTAAAAGGCACCATAAAACCAATTCAAACATCATTTAAAGTTCCACATATGGGTTGGAATCAACTAAAGTTTGAAAAGCCTTCTCATCCACTACTTAAATACATAAAAGAAAATGATTATGTCTACTTTGTACACTCTTATTATGTTGCATCGGATTTTAAAGACGTAGTTGCGTATACAGATTATGGCATTAATATCCCTGCGATTGTTGCTGAGAAAAATATCTTTGCCACACAGTTTCATCCTGAAAAGAGTGCGGAAGTTGGTTTGAAAATATTAAAAGCCTTTGGGGAGATGATTGAATGATTTTATATCCTGCGATTGATTTAAAAGCGAATCGATGTGTTCGACTCGTGCAAGGTGATTTTAGTACTGTAAAAGTGTACGATCAAAACCCTTTAAACATCGCCAA
>SKGE01000026.1 GCA_007117625.1 Candidatus Izemoplasma sp.
CCACCATATAAACATGAAATCGCGATGTTAAAGTCGCAAACCTTTGATCCGAATTTCATCGACCAGATTCGAAGCGAAGGTAAATGATTTTGTAGTTTAAACCTGCTGAGATGGAGTTCGCCTATTAAATTTGCTAAAGTTTAAAAAGGTATGCTATAATAATTTCACAGTAGTAGATGCGTTTATCGACTCATGTGGCGGATGGGTCGACACGATAAAATGGTGGAGTGCTTCAGGCACCCACCATTTTCATAGGAAGTGGTGTTGTGCAAGAAATCATCTTAAATCATCCATATATCGATGACCTAAAAGCAGTTGATGTCAAAACCTATATCACGGAGCGAAAAAAACATTTCCCAAATCTTGAGGAGGATTTTTCATCGTTAAAAGACTACAAAACGATTTTAGTTTTGGCAATGGGATATCCGCATCAACCGGTGAAGTGGAAAGGGAAAGGCTATGGTTTGGTTTCTCGTTACAGTTATGGAAGCGACTACCACTTAGTCTTTAAAAATGTCTTTGAGGTACTAGAGAAACCTTTAAATGAATTAAACATAAACCATCAAGGCTACGCGGATATCAATGTCATTGATGAACGATTCGCAGGGTATTTGGCAGGACTTGGATATTTAGGAAAAAATCAATTTTTAATTCATCCTCGCCTAGGCACGTACTTTTATTTAGGCGTCTTACTTGTTGATCAAGCAGTTCATACCGATGCGTACGCGTATGATAGCTGTGGAAGTTGCACCAAATGTATCGAAGCGTGTCCGACTGGTGCACTTGATAATGGGTTTGACAAACGCAAGTGTTCGTCGTTTGTGACGCAAATGAAAGCGCCGCTTCAAGATGTCGATATAAAACCCCTAAAGACGATGGTGTTCGGCTGTGATATTTGTCAAAACGTTTGTCCCAAAAACATTGGGATTGATACAGTTGAGCGTCCGGTTTTTAACGCAGATGAAAATAGTCAACTCGATCTAAAAGCCCTGTTAAAAATGTCGAACAAAGCGATTGCAAAGAAATATCGAGATTATGCCTTTAGTTTCCGAGGTAGCTTAGTATTAAAACGGAATGCTTTTGCACTTTTATACAACCAACAACTTACCGAAGCTTTACCGCTGATGAAACAAGTGTATGAAAATTATAAGCATGTAGCATGGTTTTCAGAAACCGCAAAAAAACTTATTGATGAAATGGAGCGAGCAAAGTGAATCACATTGTCTTATACGAACCACTGATTCCACAAAACACGGGTAACATTATGCGGACATGTGTCGCAACAAACACAACCTTACATTTGATTAAACCACTTGGGTTTTCACTTGAGGATAAACAGATGCGAAGACCAGGGTTGGACTATATAAAAGACTTGAAAATGGTAGTTCATGAAAACTATCAAGCGTTTTTAGAAGCGACCGATGGGATTTATTACTTTGTCACGCGATATGGCGAAAAACGTCCAGATCAGTTCGACTTCACGCATGATGAAGATGTTTATTTAATCTTTGGAAAAGAAACGACAGGCGTGCCTAAAGAAATTCTTAAAGCACATTTAGAGCGCTGTATGCGTCTACCTATGACAAATAAAGTTCGAAGCTTAAACCTGAGTAATACCGCAGCGATTTTAATCTATGAAGTCTTAAGGCAGCAAGATTACCCAGGACTATTTGCCTTTGAACCGGATAATTTTAAAGGAAGAAACTTTTTAAAGGAGGATTAATTATGGAAGATAACATACCCAAAACTCCAGAAAATGAAGCAGAAACACCTCCGAATCGCTCGTGGCGATTTTTAGTCGTGTTTGATATTTTCGTAATTGTCGCAGCGATTGCTTTATTGATGGTACTCTGGTAAACATCACCGATACTTATATGTTATAATGTTTCATAGGAAGTGATATAAATGGAAATTAAACCTTGGGATGACATTGTTGTCCACAGCTATAAACACGATGAAAAACTCCATCGCATATGGGCACATGCAACTGTCATTGACTATAATAATCGTGAAGCAGTGATTGCTAATTACCGAACCAAAGTCATTGAGGCGAATGGACGGTTTTGGTATACGAAAGAGCCTTCAGTTACTTGGTTTTTTAAAGATCGTTGGTTTAATGTTATCGGAATTATTCGTCCAACAGGCATCTTTTATTACTGCAATATTGCCAGCCCCTTTTTAGTTGATGATGAGGCGTTAAAGTATATCGATTATGATCTTGATGTTAAAGTATCACCTGATTATTCATATACGACCTTAGATAGAAAAGAATACAACAAGCATAAAGTTCGAATGGATTACCCAGAGAACTTAAAGAAAATTTTAGAGCGTGAACTCGATGCTTTAAAAGCAATGATTGAAACGCGCAGTGGACCGTTCGCTAAAGGAATTGTTGAGCAGTATTATAAGCGTTACCAAGATCGCGTATTTGATAAAGATGAAAAGCACAAATAAGTGCTTTTTTATTTATCTATACACTTATTTATAAAAACTATTGATAACGTTGACTTGAATGACAGGTTTCGTTATACTTTATATGTACCAAAAAGTATATTTATAAAAATTACAAAAAGGAGATTTTACATGAGCGTAAAGTCCTTACTTCTAATCCTTTCTGTAATAATCGTCTATGGAACTTTATCGGCTTGTCAGCTCGGTGTTGACCGTGGTGATGGGGATTCGATTACGATTTTTTCAGAAAGACATTATGAAGCTGATCGTATGATTTATGAGAAGTTTGAAGCAGAAACAGGTATAAAAGTGAACCTCGTTCGAGATAGTGCCGACCCATTGCTTGTGCGTTTAGAAAATGAAGGGGAAGCTACGATTGCCGATTTATTGGTGATCGCCGATGCTGGAGGGCTGGTTCGTGCAAAAGAGCGTGACTTACTGCAGCCGATTGACAGTCCGTTTTTAGAAAGTGTGGTACCTGAACATTTAAGGGATACTGACAATTATTGGTTTGGATTGACAAAGCGCGCTCGTGTAATTGTCTATCATCCTGACCGTGTTGATGTCAGTGAGTTATCAACCTATGAAGCGTTGACAGAACCATATTGGCGAGGTCGCGTGGTGACAAGACAAGCCTCAAATATATATAATCAAAGTTTAATGGCAGCATTGCTTGAAGCAATTGGAGAAGAAGCCGCAAGCGACTTTGCGGAAGGACTTGTGGCAAACTTTGCTGAAACCCCATCTGGAAATGATCGCGCTCAAGCTAATAAAGTTTTACAAGGGATTGCCGATGTGGCAATTATGAATACATACTATTTTGGGATTATGTTAAACAGTGGTGAAGATTGGCAAGTTCAAGCGGCGAACGAGTTAGAGATTTTCTTCCCGAATCAAGAAACGACAGGGACACATATTAACGCAAGTGCGATCGGGGTTACGAAACATGCTAAAAACCCAGAAGCGGCCCAACAGTTTATTGAGTTTTTACTAAGTGAAGAAATTCAAGAGTTTATTATTAACAATACCTTCGAATACCCAATCAATCCAAGTGTTGAACTACCTGAGCTTTTAAAGTCTTGGGGACAGTTCAATGAAATGACGGTTAATTTAGAAGCTCTAGGAAAAAACAACAATAGAGCGAAGGAGATTATGGACCAGGTCGGTTGGGATAATTAGAAAAGTTGTGTGAACATGCTGAGACGTATTAAAACAAAACTTAATATATTTACAGTCGTTAGTATCATCGCGGGATTACTTATCATAATCCCGCTTTTAAACATTTTTGTTGAGCTGACGCAACCAGCCTCAGAGGTTTGGATTCATATTCGCACGCATTTGTTAGCTCGATATTTAAGGAACACGTTTGTGTTAATTTTTTACGTTTCTATTTTGTCCGCAGCACTTGGATTTTTTGCGGCGTATGTGATTACGCGCTATGATTTTATAGGGCGTAAGTATTTGAGTTGGATGCTAATTTTGCCGCTTGCAGTGCC
>SKGE01000065.1 GCA_007117625.1 Candidatus Izemoplasma sp.
AACTACCCGTTGTTATTATCGATTATTCGGTTGAGTCTTCTGTAACAGTTACTTCGAATAATGAAGAAGGTATTTATCAAGGGATTGATTTTTTAAACAGTCTTGGACACACCAAGATTGCCCATATTTATGGAGACCCTACAACATTTATTGGGGGAACACGGAAGGACTCTTTTGAGCGACACATGAAAAAACTTGGACTCGATGTTCCAAGTGAGTATCTTGTCTCAGGTGCTTTCTTTTCAAAAGAAGATGGCTACCGTGCGATGAAGAAAATTCTAAAACTAGAAAATCCTCCTACGGCAGTCTTCTGCGCTTCAGACATGGTTGCAATCGGTGCCATCAAAGCGATTCGTGAGGCCGGGAAAAGCGTGCCAGATGATTTTTCAGTGGTTGGATTTGACGGCGTTGATATCGGACAGTTAATCACACCGAGACTAACTACGATTCGCCAAGATGCCCGTAAGATGGGAGAGATTGCAGCGCGTAAAATGTTGCAGCTGATCGATGCGAAATCGGAAGATATTTCGGGAGAAACCGTCACTGTAGATACGTATTTAATTAATGGTGAAACAACAAGAGTTTTAAAATAGTTATAAAGGAGCAACTATGAAATTACATAAACATTTTGATTTTAAACATGCGACCGAACTCGATCGTTCGATATGGAATGTCGAAGTTGGTGAAAAATGGGCCAACAATGAGATTCAACATTATGTTGATAGTGAAGAAAATTTGTACTTTGATAACGGCTTAGTGATAAAAGCGACAAAACATGGTGATGTGATACGAAGCTCGCGTATTAATACAAGAGATAAGTTTTTCTTTAAACATGGTAAAATTGATATTATTGCAAAGGTACCAAGTGGTAAAGGTACGTGGCCAGCACTTTGGATGATGCCGCAAGACCGTCGTTATGGTGGATGGCCAAAAAGTGGTGAAATCGATATTATGGAGTATACGGGAAATCGTCCGAATAAGGTGTTTTTCTCACTGCATACTGAAGCCTATAACCATCGCGTTAAAGAAAACTATGAAACGATGCTTGAGCTAAAAGATATTCCCAATCAGTTTCATAAATATTCCTTACTTTGGGAAGAAGATAAGATGACGTATTTTGTTGATGACGAAGAAGTCGTATCTTATACGCGTGGTCAAGAGGGAAAAGACACAAGCCATAAAGGGTGGCCATTTAATGAATCATTTTACTTAATCATGAACTTAGCGATTGGTGGGGGTCTTGGTGGTAAAGTTGATTTTGATTGCTTTCCACAAAAGTTTGTTATTCAAGACATCAAAGTGTACCAGTTTTAGTTAAAAGCGTGAATTTTCACGCTTTTTTAGTTTTAATAAGGCATTAGGACTTCACAGTTGAAATATTTAGTAGTATAATTGCAAAGAAGAAGGTGATTGCATGAACGTTTTTCTTACTATTCGAAAGATGTTGTTTGGCAATGTGGCTAGAGGGTTTATTCTTTATTACTTGATATTTATGATTATTGGAGCATCGCTTTTGATGTTGCCTGTGAGCGTTGCACAGGGGCAACAATTAGATTGGGTTGATGCCTTTTTCGTATCAGCGAGTGGATTAAGTACGACAGGGCTATCAACGGTAGATGTTTCAACGGTTTTGTCGCGCTTTGGCCAAATGGTACTGGTTGGGATTATTCAAGTCGGTGGTGTTGGTCTGATTATGATGGTTGCTTTATTTTGGTTAATCATTCAAAAAAAGATAACCTTTAGCGATCGTACGATGTTGATGACCGATCAAAACCAGTTATCTCGACAAGGTATTGTTCGTTTTATCCGCAATGTGCTAATTATGATATTTGCGATTGAAATCATAGCGATTGGGATTATGACAACCTATCTTTATTTAGCGGGGTATTTTCCTTTTGGTGATGCACTTTACCATGCGTTTTTTACCACGATTTCTTTGTTTGTAAATGCAGGGTTTGATATCGCGCCTGATGGTGCAAGCTTCGCGATGTATCGACAGGATTTCTTTATGCAATCACTAGCTATGACGTTAATGTTTTTTGGGGCTGTAGGGTTTTGGCCTTTGTTTGAGATCAAAGCTTGGGTTCAGTCTAAGTTCACAAAAAAGCGCTTCAAGTTTAGTATCTTCACAAAAGTATTGTTGCTCATGCATTTTGGGATTTGGATTTTTAGTGCGATGGTGTTTTACGTGATGGAGTTAGGACACTTTCTCACGGATAAGTCGTTTGTAGAATCCATCTATTATGCTTTATTTATGTCATTGACGACTCGAAATGCTGGATTTTCAACAATGAGTGTAACAAGTTTGCAGGATTCTACCCAAGCATTCTTTATGTTTTTGATGTTTATTGGAAGTAGTCCGAACAGTGCCGGTGGAGGGATTCGAACAACGACAATACTTTTAATCATTGCAGCGGTGTACAGTTTTGCTAAAGGCAAAAAACAAGTAGTTATATACCAACGCTCAATTAAAAACGAGACGGTTTTCAAATCGTTTGTAGTATTTTTTATAGCGATAACCTTGATCGCCTTTAACACGCTGATCTTATCAATCACTGAAAATGCTAATTTACAATCCATTGCTTTTGAAGTCACAAGTGCTTTTGGTACGACCGGACTGAGTCTTGGTCTTAGCGATGTTATCTCACCGTTTGGTAAATTTGTGTTAATCTTTACGATGTTTATCGGTCGTGTTGGCATATTGGTGTTCCTCTTAATGTTTAAGTCTCAAAAAGAGTCATCGAGTTTAGCATCTTACCCTGAAATAGATATGATTGTTGGATAAAAAACATGCAGTTCTGTGAACTGCATGTTTTATTTTTAGTCTTCTAAAAAGTAATTAATTGCGGTTTGAAGTTGTAAGTCATTATCAAGGTTACGGATGTAACTAAGCAACGTGTCCGATAAGAACTCAGCAGTATCTGCGTCAATTTCTCCAGTCATGGCTAAGTCATTTTCTTCTTGAATATCTAAAATTATATCTACCATGTTTTGATCGAAGTATCCATCGGTACGTATATCATAACCCATCAGCTGTAAGATGACTTGTGCATTGGCGTTTGCATCTGAAACGGTGTCAAACACGAGTGATTCACCATCGCGTAAATAGATATTAAAGGCGTTAAAGAATGGGTTACGGTCAACTTCTATATCTGGAATAACCCCGTTAAAGTCGCCTTCATCTTGGTGAATCCAGTTATTATCAGGAGTAAACCATTGACCAATTGTCGTTTGAATATCAGAACCGTTGCTAATACGGATTGGTATTTGCATCGTTCCTTTTCCTAGTGTTTCCATTCCAATGATAGAATATCCACCATGTTCTTGCATCGCTGCGGCTAATACTTCCGATGCACTCGCGCTGAACTCATTGACTAAGACAACGAACTCATAGTCGCGATCTGGTGGGTTGACGCCTCCGTGATACTCAGTGGTAATGTTTTGACCTAAATGCGTGCTATAAGTCGAAAATAGTGGTTTATCAGTAATAGGAAGCATGGCATCTAAAATATCGAAAACTGCATTTAGTGCCCCACCGCCATTGTAGCGCACATCAACGATGACACCAGTAATGTTTGGATCAGCATCAAAAGCTGCTAAGGCTTCGTTGACTAAGCCAGCCGTTGCTTGACCAAAGGTTCGTATTTTTAGATGACCAATGTGTGCATCTTCATACTCGTAAATTTCATACTCAACACTTGGGTTTGGAATGCGTGCTCTAGTCATGGTGAAGAATAAAGGTTCACTAAATCCACTGCGTGCTACGCCAATTTCAACAACGGTATTGATTTCACCAAGCAACAACATGACCGTATCTACATAACTCATGTTTTCAACATTAATTTCATCGATATAAGTAATTCGATCCCCAGCGCGAAGGCCGGCGCCTTCTGCAGGTGAATCTGGCCA
>SKGE01000090.1 GCA_007117625.1 Candidatus Izemoplasma sp.
GCAAACTCATTGGGTTGGTGGAACGGTTCTTCAAAGGTGTGCGATACAAGCAATGCAAAATTAGTGTTTCGCGAACCCAGTTTTAAATCTTTGAATGCATGCCCATTCGCTAGCATAGTCCCATTATGGTTTTCTATAACCACATGCCCGCTCGGATTTGAACAAAACGTTCGTACCGTTGTTCCCACCGAAGCGCGGTAAATAAACTTTCCTTCGTATAAGTGTTCATTAATTTCTTCCATAATCTCGTTATTCGTCTCTACACGGACCCCGATATCAACTTGATTCGACGACCTTTTAATATCGTATTTTTTACACATGCTCGATAAAAAGGCCGCACCTTCTCGACCAGGAACAATCACTACGTTCTTACTTAAATAGGTTTGTGATTTTCCTTGGCTATCTTTAGTCAATACGCCTTGAATCGTATCCGCCTCTACCACAAAATCAACAACTTCTTGATAATAAAGCATTTCAATTCGTGGCTTTAATGACTCGTAAATACGCTTTAATATCTCAATGTTTTGCTCCGTCCCTAAGTGACGAACCTTCGCACGCAAAAGTTTTAAACCATTTGCTAGAGCTCTTTTTTCAATATTTTTAACATGCTCTGTCGTTGGATCTGTTATTGCTTTAGGTGCTCCATGTTTTAAGTTAATCGCATCAACATACGCAATTAACGTTTCAACCATATCAGGTTCTAAATAGTCGTTCATCCAGCCACCAAACTCGCCAGTAATATTGAACTTCCCGTCTGAATATGCACCCGCACCACCAAAACCGCTGGTGATCGAACACGCAGGATAACATCCGCTTACACCTTCTTTATTTTGAGGACATTTCTTAAGCTTTTTCTCTAAAATTGGACATCTTCTTTGATAGATGTCACTGCCTTTTTCAATGAGCAATACGTTAAGCTCTGGCTGTTTTTCGATGAGCTCATATGCGGTAAAGATTCCCGCAGGTCCAGACCCTACAATAATTACATCATAATTTTTCACTGCATAACCCCCAAAAATGAAAAAAGTCCCACAAAGAACATTCCTACGCTTGTGGTTTGGCTGACGACATTTTAACCAACTCAAGTGTATCAAAAGCACCTATAACTGTCAATGCGTTTTTCTTTGCAAGCAAGAAAAAAACGCAGCCGATCAGCTACGTTATAACGTTTCTAAAATTTCTACTAAATACGCTAAAAAATGACGATTTAGCTTGTTTTTTTCTAGACTTAAATGCAGCTTATTACGCTTATAGGCTAAATGGATAAATGGGCTCATATCCGTAACTTGAGCAAACAACCGTTCGCCATTAACTTGTTGAGAAAACGCTTCGGAAAAAATCGCTTGAAAAGTATGTTCTTTATCAAAAATTCTTTCAACACCTTTTTCACTTGCTAAGTTTTCATACAGTTTTTCAAGCATATATACATTCAAGCTACCTGGTATTTTACCAAACCGATCTTCTAATTCTTCCTTTAATAGAATATATTCATTGCTCGAAGCTAGCTTGCTAATCCTTCTATGCATCTCAAGACGCAAATCGTCATGATCGATGTAGCTAACATCAATCGTTTTATCAACTTCAAGTTTAAATTTTTGTTTATGTTTTTCGGTTTCGATCGGATCGATCGTTTGTGCAGTTTTATTTTTGTGAATCTCTTCTTTTAGCATTTCTAAGAATAAGTCAATCCCTACGCTGTCGATAAATCCGGACTGTTCGGTTCCAAGAATATCTCCGGCTCCTCGGATTGATAAATCTCGCATCGCAATTTTATAACCACTCCCAAGTTCAGTAAAGTCTTTGATGACTTGTAGTCTTTTAACCGCCTCTTCAGAGAGCTGTTTATTTTTTTCATACATTAAGTAGCTATAGGCAATTTTATCACTTCGACCGACACGACCTCTAATTTGATAAAGCTGTGAAAGGCCTAGTTTATCTGCATCATGAATAATTAACGTATTGGCATTAGGAATATCAATCCCAGTTTCAATAATTGTCGTAGAAACCAGCACATCAAACTTATGGTCTAAAAAGTCTTCCATCACCATCTCTAATTTAACACGACTCATTTTTCCGTGAGCATATTCAATCCTTGCATCCGGTACCAACTTTTCAAGTTTTGATTGAATGTTATGGATAGTATCTACGCGGTTATATAAGTAAAAAATTTGTCCGCCGCGGGCTAGTTCTCTTTCGATCGCATCTTTAATGACATGATTACTTCTTTTTAAAACATAGGTTTGGATAGGTAATCTGTTTTTAGGAGGGGTTTCTAGCAGACTCATTTGCTTAACACCAGTTATTGCCATCTGAAGGGTTCGTGGGATTGGGGTAGCGCTTAAACTAATAACATCAACATGTTTTTTAAGCTGTTTAATCTTCTCTTTATGTTCTACGCCAAACCGCTGCTCTTCATCAATGATTAAAAGGCCTAAATCTTTATACTCAATGTCTTTTGACAAGAGGCGGTGAGTTCCTAATATAATGTCTACCTGGCCTTCCTTTAATCGTTTTAACGTACGCTTTTGAACGGCAGGTGTCACAAAACGGTTTAATAGTGCGCACTCAACCCCGTGCTTATCTAACCGTGCTTTAAAGGTTTGGTAATGTTGTCTCGATAGTACTGTCGTAGGCGCTAAGTATGCCACTTGCTTATTGTCTAATGTTGCCTTAAAAGCAGCTCTTAAAGCGACTTCTGTTTTCCCATACCCAACATCTCCACAAATCAAACGGTCCATTGGACGGGGCATTTCCATATCTTTTTTAACATCTTCAATGGCTCGCAGTTGATCTTCGGTTTCTTCGTAATGAAAATCCGCTTCGAAAACATCAGATAGACTACTATCTTGACTAAACGCGAATCCTTTGACCTTTTCACGGGCCGCATACAACTTAATTAAATCATCAGCAATATCTTTGGCTTTTTTACGCACACGTGTTTTTGTTTTAGCCCATTCAGCACTACCGAGTTTATTGAGTTTCGGATGAACGCCTTCATGAGCTACATACTTTTGAATCAAGTGAATGTTCTCAATAGGGATATACAATGTGTCTTCCCCACGATATTGAATCACAATATAATCATTCACACGCTTGGATAGCTCCATAGTTTTTATTTCTAAAAATCGTCCAATCCCATGATCATAATGAACGATATAATCGCCTTTTTCTAGCTGCTTAACATGGGTGACTTTTTGACCTTCTTTGAACACACTGCGATATTTTGATTTCGGTTTTTCAGTAGTTTTAAATAGTGAATGATCATTTAAGACAATAAGGTTCGTATCAAACCATTCAAATGACAAAGCATTCTCGGTGTGAACTAGATTGATACGGTTTTCGAATAAACGATCTTGTGGGAGAAGCCTTTTTAACTCTACAAGGTTTTCCGCTTGTTGTTCAAGACTCTTCAATCTTTCTTCCACGTGAGAAGTAATCAAGACCGTTGTATACCTATCGTATTTTTTTAAGTCATTGAAGAGTTGATGATAGTTATTATCGTAATGTGGGGTTTCTTTTGCTCTCACTTTGATGACATTTTGAGACTTTTGTATCGCCTCTAAGCCATTGAGGGCAACGGTTTTATAGCGATAAATGTGATCTAAATCTTTAATGAATTGGAAGCCTAACTTAGGGTAATCGTCAAGTTCCATCATCCACTCACTCAAGTCATTGACAATTGCCTCATAAGATTCTCTAACTTTATTTTCACGTACCAACACGACAATAGGATCCTCAAAATAGTCACTAATGGTTTCAAGTTTATCGTCCATAAACCCCATATATCGTGACAATTGATCTAATGAATCATAGTCTTTGAGTGCTGCAAGTTCTTCAAGAATTCTTGATTTTACAGTGTCTTGCATCGTTACTTCTTCA
>SKGE01000107.1 GCA_007117625.1 Candidatus Izemoplasma sp.
CGCTGCATGGGGCGAAAGGCTTGGAGTTTAAGGCGGTCTTTATCGTCGCATGTGAACAAGGGATGTTTCCTTTGTTTAGAAGTATGGAATCACCCAAGGATTTAGAAGAAGAGCGAAGGCTGATGTATGTTGGGATGACGCGTGCTAAAAAGAAGTTGTTTATTACGAATGCAAAACAAAGACAGCTTTATGGAGATTATGTGATGCATATGGATAGTCAGTTTATTAATGAAATTGGTATTGAAAATATGAAGTTAGAAGGTTTAAATAAAGCCATTTCCCAGGAGTATAGAAAACCTGTTCGTAGATCTTTAGAACCTGCTGAAAAGGTTCAAAACGATCTCCAAAAAGGAGATAAAATTACGCATAAAGCATTTGGAGCGGGTGTTGTTATAAATGTTGTTAAGGATCAATGTGTCATCGCTTTTGGGAAAGAGCATGGAATCAAGACGTTGTTAAAAGATCATGCGGCTATTAAGAAGGTTTAGGTGATAGTGTGGATGTGAAAAAGAAGATTGAAGCATTGCGCGAGAAGATTAATCGATATGATTATGAATATCATGTGCTAGATGCGCCGACGATTTCGGATGTTGATTATGATCAATTGTTTCGTGAGCTTCTAGAGCTTGAAGAGGCACACCCAGCATATGTTTCATCTAGTTCACCAACGCAGCGAGTTGGTGGGGTTGTATTAGATGGGTTTGAAAAAGTGGAGCATACGATTCCTATGTTGAGTCTTTCGAACGCTTTTAATGCAGATGAGCTAAAAGATTTTGATCGGCGTGTTAAAAAGTTGGTGACTGATGTTGATTATGTCGTTGAAGCTAAAGTGGATGGATTGGCAGCTTCTTTGCGATATGAAGATGGTGTTTTAGTGAAGGCTGCCACCCGTGGGAATGGTGAGGTAGGAGAAGATATTACCCATAATGTTAAAACGATTAAAAGTGTCCCTTTAAAGCTTAATAAAGCGGTTTCCATAGAAGTTAGAGGCGAGATTTTTATGACAAAAGCCGCGTTTTTAAGGTTGAATGAAGCAAGAGAGAAAGCGCAAGAACCACGGTTTAAAAATCCGCGTAATGCAGCAGCAGGAAGTATTCGGCAGTTAGACAGTAAGGTAGCAGCAAAGCGCGCTTTAGATATGTTTGTTTACAGCATCGCAGAGTTCGATGACGACGCCACAGCATCACATAGTGATGTGATTGATTACTTAGCTGATTTAGGGTTTAAGACGAATCCTTATCAAGTGTGTCAGTCAATCGATGATGTCATCGAACAGTGTGAAACGATTGAGTCTACAAGACATGCCTTTGCTTACGATATTGATGGAGCGGTTGTTAAGGTGAATCAAAGAGAGCTGTATAAGCGTATTGGTTATACTGCAAAAAGTCCAAAGTGGGCGATTGCGTTTAAGTTTAAAGCTGAAGAAGTCATAACGAAGATGACTGATATTACCTTTCAAGTTGGACGAACTGGTCAAATAACGCCAGTTGCTATCTTAGAGCCTGTTGAGGTACAAGGAAGTACAGTTTCACGGGCTACATTGCATAATGACGGCTATATTAAGTCTCGAGACATTCGGGTTGGGGATGATGTGCTAATTAAAAAAGCTGGCGATATTATTCCAGAGGTCGTTTCTGTGATATTAGAGCGTCGGAATCATCAAAGTAGGTTTGTAATGATTGATAAGTGTCCTAAATGTCAAAGTGTGTTAAAGCGGAGTGATAGCGAAGCGGATTTATACTGCAATAACCCTAGCTGTCCTGCGAAGCACTTGGAGACATTGATTCATTTTGCATCGCGACGTGCGATGAATATAGAAGGATTGGGAAATCGCATTATTGAGCTGTTCTTTAATGAGGGTTATGTAAAGACGATCCCTGATATATACCGGTTACATGCGCATCGGGATGAACTCATTACGAAGGCTAATTTTGGTGAGAAAAGTATTACAAAGCTTCTTGATAATATTGAAGCGTCGAAACAAAATAGTTTGGAGTTATTGTTATTTGGGCTAGGGATTCGATATGTTGGACAAAAAGTTTCTAAAGTTTTAGCGAAGCATTTTGGCTCTCTTTTTGCTATGATGGATGGTAGTGTTGAAACATTTACGGCAATTGATGAAATCGGCGATAAAATCGCTGAAAGCTTAGTTCAATATTTTGCTAGCGAAAGCAATCAATCGATGATAGAAGATCTAAAAAACCTCGGGGTTAATACTGAGTTTAAAGGAATTGTGTCTGAGGGCGGTGCTTATGATGGGAAAACCTTTGTGTTGACAGGGAAGCTCAATGATTATACGCGTGATGAGGCTAGGGCTTTGATTGAAGCACAAGGTGGAAAAGTAACCGGGTCTGTGTCGAACAAAACGGATGTTGTGGTTGCTGGTGAAGATGCTGGTAGTAAGAAAGCGAAAGCTTTAGATTTAGGTATTGAAATTTGGGATGAAACGCGTTTTAAAGAACGTTTATCTTAGTTACTGGAAGTGAGTTTTATGAAAAATATTGTTATTAAAGGTGCTAAAGAGAATAATTTGAAAAGCATTGATTTAGAGATTCCTAAAGATGCTTTTGTGGTGATGACGGGTCTTTCTGGTTCTGGAAAGACTTCTTTAGCGTTTGATACGATTTATAAAGAAGGTCAAAGACGCTATGTTGAAAGTCTGAGCGCTTATGCGAGACAGTTTTTAGGCAACCTTGAAAAGCCGAATGTAGAATCGATTGAAGGTCTAAGTCCAGCGATTTCCATCGATCAAAAGACAACGAGTAAAAATCCTAGAAGTACGGTTGGAACGGTGACTGAAATCTATGATTATTTTCGCTTGCTCTACGCTCGTATTGGAAAGCCTTATTGTCCGACGCATGGGGTAGAAATTACGAGTCAAAGTATTGAAGAGATGACAAATCGTGTTTTAGACCGAGATGATGGTGCGAGGATTGAAGTTTTAGCGCCTGTTGTATCAGGTAAGAAGGGAACGCATCAAAAAACACTTGAAAGATTGCGGAAGGAAGGCTTTGTGCGTTTGCGTGTTAATGGTACTTTACGAGATGTTGAAGATGATATTGTGTTAGCTAAAAATAAAAAGCATAGCATTGAAGCGGTTATTGATCGTTTGAAAAAACGCGATGGTGTTCGCTCTCGTTTATATGATTCTTTAGAAACAGCTTCGAAGCTTGGGGAAGGTAAAGTGCTGGTTTTAATCGATGGAAAAATGCATACGTTTAGCGAGCATTTTGCATGCCCGCATTGTGACTTTAGTATCGGAGCGTTAGAACCGAGACTGTTTTCATTTAATGCACCCTTTGGGGCTTGTGATAAGTGTAGCGGGTTAGGGTATACAAAAAAAGTTGATCCCGAGTTATTGATTACGAATCCTAAACTTTCTGCTTATGAGGGTGCGATTAAGGGGTGGACAAATACCACCACATATCATTTTAAGCAGTTACTCTCCGTTGCGGCTCATTATAATATTGATTTGAAGAAACCTTTTGGCAGTTTGACTGATGAAGAACAAGCAATTTTGTTTTATGGTTCTGATGAAATGATCGAGTTTAAGTTTAAGGGTAAAACAAGTAAAATCAAACATGAAAAAACAGATTATTATGAAGGAATAATTAATAATTTAGAACGACGCTATATTGAGACGACATCTCGTTTTATGAGAGAGTGGATTGAAACGCTTATGACCGAAAAAGCTTGCCCTGTTTGTCATGGGAAAAAGCTTAATAAAGCGGCTTTGAGTGTTAAGGTAGGAAACTTAGATATTATTGAGTTAACGGATATGAGTGTCGCTTCGATGATTAACTTCTTTGAATC
>SKGE01000022.1 GCA_007117625.1 Candidatus Izemoplasma sp.
ACTTGTTCCATCTCACAATGCTTCACAAACCAATCGTATAGTGGACGATGATCTTCAAACTCTAAACTACATAATGAGTGCGTAATACCTTCAATCGCATCTTCTAAAGGATGTGCAAAGTCATACATCGGATAAATACACCATTTATCTAATGTATTATGATGATACGCTCTTTGAATACGATAAATAATCGGGTCTCGCATATTCATATTTGGACTTGCCATATCAATTTTAGCTCGCAACACCCGTTCACCATCGGCAAACTCACCTTGTTTCATCGCTTCAAAAAGACGAATATTTTCCTCGATACTACGATCGCGATAAGGACTATTTTTTCCAGGTGTTTTTAAGTCCCCCCGATATTCCTTGATTTGTTCCGGGGTTAAATCACAAACATAGGCAAGGCCTTTTTTAACCAAAACCATAGCACGTTTATACATTTCATCAAAATAATCACTTGCAAATAACAAGTTTTTCCAATCACAGCCTAACCAAGCGATATCCTCTTTCATACCCTCAACAAATAACATATCCTCTTTGACAGGGTTCGTATCATCAAAGCGTAGATTAAAATACCCACCATATTCAGTCGCCAAAGTATAGTTCATAATAATCGCTCTTGCGTGACCTAAATGCAAAAAGCCGTTTGGTTCTGGCGGAAACCGCGTAATCGGAACCTCATGCTTCCCAGTTTTCAGGTCTTCTTCAATAATTGTTCGAATAAAATTTCTATTTTCCATATATATCACCATTTCTTTCAAACATCATTATAAATGACTTTAACAAAAAATAAAAGTGAAAAAGAAAGAGCGTTTTTCAACGCTCAATCAGTTTTGAAAGTTTTGCTTAAAATCATCTAAAATACTTTCATCAACTAAGTCTTCAAAGACATCCATAAAGGCCTCTTGCGCCTCAGGAGACATATCGTCAAAGTTCTCAAACAGCGCCTCAACATCTTCTTCAGAGATATCTTCATCACTATCTAACTTGCCTTGAATATTTTGAACTGCCTCATACGTTGATTGTTCAGCTCCACCGTCAGAGGTATTGATAGCTCCTTCCAGATTTGATAGTAAATTCGGATTTGTAAAAGCATCCCCAATCGCATTACTAAATGCATCTAGCGCATCTTGTAAGGTCTGATCTCCAGCTGCAACGTGGACACGAATACCTTGATGAACAATCTCAACATCATGAATCGTAATCGCACCTTCAACTGTACCATCATCAAGCAAATCGGTTAAACCATTCGTATCAATCACAAGGTTCCCATCCTCATTGACATATCCAAACTCAAAATCACCTATATCGCGCATCGCTGCTTTAAAAGCTTCTAAACGATCGATATCTAAATAATCTTTACCAGGTTCTTTCCCCATCGTTACCTCGGTAAACTCTAAAACATAGCGACCCGGTTCCGTATCATCAATATTATCGGCACGAATCACTAACATCGACTTGACGCCACCAAAATTAAACAATCCTTTAATATTGATATAAACATCCTCATCGACGCGGAACTCAAACCAGAGCGCTTCTAAACCAACTAAAATCACACGTTCATTCCCGTTACTATCTGTATACTCAAACTCGGTTTGAGTATTCTCAAATCCATCCATTTCATAATATAATATCTTATTGAAGGTTCGTTCAGTAATCGTAAAATATGACTGACTCGTTAAGGCTTGATTGAAAACAAATTGTTCGAACCTCGTCTTCAAATGTTGCTCATAATCAAACACCGTTTCATCTAATTCATCAGCATTTCTCATATCGTGTAGATAAACCGGTATATCAGTACTTGGATCATTTCTTAATACAGACATACTAAACGTAAATCGAAAAATCTCTTCATCAAGTTTGAACTGAATCAACCCTTCTTCAAAAACAATGCCTAAAACCTCAGAAGCTAGACGTACCATACCATCCTCTTCCTCAGTTGACTGAATGTATTCGACCAAAGAATCTTTATCGACAGTATATCGCAACTCTCGTGCATTAAAAGATCCAAACGGTAGGGTTTCTTCAATGGTCGATTCAATATCTCCAAACAGTCCAGCCAAGCGACCAAATAACCCTTTTGGTAATGGCAGTCTTCCAACTCTCAAACTATCTAATTCTAATCGATAATACCCTTCATCGACATTATCTTCAAGTTCAAGCGCCATCTTAACCGTTGATCTAAACGTCATACCGTCACCATATTGAGCTTCTAACGCAGCGTTCATCGTTAACATATCTTCTTCAAACTCAACCCAAACGCCAATTAAACGCATATAGACATCCGTACCACCTGCACTGACAACCTCTTCCATGATATATTTACACGAAGCATCTTCACATGCTTCATCTGGTAAATAACTCGAGTTAATACCTTCCGTTTCATCATCCCCACGGATCATATTAAAAATCGCAATATTCACCATATCTTGGGTAATCTCATAGGTTAAATCAGCCTCTAAATCATTTTCAATTTCATCTAGACGTTGGCTTAACTCTTCATACATCATATCCGTTGCATTCGCGTCTTCACTGTAAAGATGGACAGGCATCGCATCTACCGAACTACCATCATACATTAAACCAACCACAATGGCTGGCAATCCAACAACGATAAAAAAGATAAAAAATAAAACAAACAATAGTTTTTTCAAACGAACCACTCCTACCCTAACTATCTATATACATAATTATACTAAATAGTAATAAATAAAAGCATTAACATACGTTATTTTCTTTCAAGATGCATCCTTGGATACCCATTAAAATCATCATTTTCATCAATATTTCCAAACCTATATTGATAATAGCCGGCAATACTAATCATTGCCGCATTATCTGTACAATACTTTAATGGCGGAACTAATACCTCGACATCTGAAAAAACATCGCTCACACGATCTCTTAAATGAGCATTTGCCGCAACACCACCGGCAACGACAAACTGCTTTGCCCCAACCGCATCAAACGCCCGACGACTCTTAATCATGAGTTGCTCAACCGCCGATGCTTGAAACGATGCACACATATCTTCAATCCGAACCGTTTCACCCTTCATTTTCAAAGTGTTTAAGGTGTTAATCACATGACTCTTAAGACCACTATAACTAAAATCATAACCCTCCCCTAAATCAATCTTCGGCATCGGATAGGTTAACTTGCCTCGCCTCGCCAAAGCATCCACCTTAGGTCCACCAGGATACCCTAAATCCAACACTCTTGCGACTTTATCGTATGCCTCACCAACTGCATCATCAAGCGTTTCCCCAAGCTTTTCAAACTGAAAATGTCGATTCATAAGCACGAGTTCTGTATGACCACCACTAACCACCAAACAAAGCAACGGAAACTGCATCTCACTTTCAATCTGATTGGCATAGATATGCCCAGCAATATGGTGTACGCCAACCACTGCTATATCATGCGCAAACGCAAAAGCCTTCGCCGCATTAATGCCCGTTAGCAAACTTCCAATCAGTCCTGGCCCTTGCGTAACCGCCACCAAATCAATTTGATCAACGGAGACCCCCGCCAATTTTATCGCTTCTTCAAAAACAGCTGTAATCCCTTTAATATGCTCTCGAGAAGCAATTTCAGGTACCACACCACCAAACATCGCATGAAGCTCCATCTGCGATAAAACCACATTACTTAAAATCACCTTGCCATCCTTACTCAAGGCAACACTCGTTTCATCACAACTACTCTCGACACCTAAAACAATCATTTCGAACCTCCTAACACTTTAACCATATAGAGCGCATCTTCACCATTTTTATAGTAGTTTACACGCTTACGAACCACCTCAAACCCTAACGATGCATATAGTTTAATCGCTGCCTGATTACTCTCACGAACCTCTAAACTCACATGTAAGCAATCGTGCTTCAACCCAAAGTCAATCAAATGAAATAATAAGAACCGTCCAACCCCTTGCCTTCGAACGGTTTCATCCACCACAATATTCATAATATCAATATTTTCCCCTGTTAGCCAACACCCAACATAGCCAAGGATTTTCCCATCGACTTCAGCCACAAATTGATGCGCCATCAGATTCTCAAAAACCTCATATCTAAGATGTTTCCCAGTAATTGGCTGATCAAAATAACGACGTTCCAAGGCAACCACATCATCGATGTCTGTGGCTTTAATCTCCCGAACCTTAATCGGTAACATCTTGAAAAGCACCCGAGCTGCGATTCGATAGCTTATAAAGCACCATATGCGCAATGTAAATCAAAGAAACTAAAACACCTAGATAAAGAACATGGTTGCCGAAAATCCTTTCGACATGTTCAGGAATATGCGTAATAAACCAATAATTCACAACCGTATCACCACTCACCGTAGATAAAACAAGATTCAAGTTATAAATCACCGGAGCTACTAATAAAGCCATAACAAAGGTTTTATACGTAGCTCTACGCGTCACACGAAACTTATAAGCTCGGTAATAGTAAAGCGGAATCATAATAATCGTCATATGGATTAAAATAAAATGATGGTATCGTATATTATAATAAGGGAACCCATAACTAAAAGGAACCATTAACGCCATAAATCCACCGAGAACCCCAAAAAAGAAAACATACTCAAAAATCCGTTGAGAATTTGTCTTTAACAGCGCCAAGTTCATAATCACCGCAAAACTACATATGTGAAGCGGTAAAGAAAACACACCGTTATACCAGTTGTGCACATGATAAATAATCTCAAGAATCAACAGCCAGATAAAAGCAATATTGCGGATTTTCCGCTCATACTCAGAGTTATAAATATTCTTAGAAAACTGTAACGGCAAAAAGATTGCTAAAATAGCAAATCCAATCAACATATAGTGATGCCATGAAAACAAACGAACACTTCGTTCAAAATCAATCACATAGCCAAAAAAGTTTTCCCACATAAAAACACCTACACTCTACTGATCTTTTAACGCTTGTTCTGCCTCAGTTTCCCGCAAATACACAGGTGAAAGCTCATGCACATTTTCAACCCGCTCAACAAGCTCTGATTTCAACACTTTTATAACCCTAGGTTTCGCCATAACTAACTCAAAATCATAATTATATTTTTCTCTTACTCTAGCCATTTCCCCGTATTTATCAGCATCGACAATCTGCACTGAATCCTCGGAAACTTCATAGCGTCCATAAAATCCATTGCCACGTCTCGCATCCATCCAAGCAAGCACATGACCTGTCTGATCCGCCCCACTCGCCAAAAGTGCCAAACTACTAACTTTAAAAATCGGCACCTCTAAAGTCCACGCCAGCATCTTTGCGACGACCACACCCACACGAACGCCTGTATAACTTCCAGGACCAATCCCAACCGTGATTTTAGCAATTTGACTTGGTTTCAAATCATGCTTAGAAAAACACTGTTTCAAACGTTTCATAAGTTTCACAGAGTGATCATTGTTTCCTTCTTCATAAACCTCTTCAATAAGCTTATTTTCAGAATCGAACAAAGCGATATATAAATACGCCGTCGCAGTATCAATGACTAAGTGCACGGATGACATACTCATACTTACCACTCCCTTCAACTTCAACGCGTCGTTTCGTCCCTTCAATAAAAACAATTTTAATGCTTAAAAATGCATCAGGCATACTATATTTAATATATGGCCACCATTCAACAACACTGATCCCATCTCCAAAAATATACGCTTCCAAACTTTCATCAGAATAAGAACCTTCAAGACGGTAAGCATCAATATGTGTCAAAAAGTATCGCCCTTCATAATGCTTCATAATCGTAAACGTCGGCGAATTTATACTATCACGAACCCCTAGCGCTTTTCCAAAAAACTGTGTAAATGTCGTTTTGCCAGCCCCAAGATCTCCCGCAAGCCCAATCACAAATCCAGGAAAAACAGACTCCGCAATCGTCGCCGCAAAAACTTCCATATGTTGTAAACTATCTATGTTAAACACTTTTTTCATTAAAAATCACCTTTCAACACGTACCCTTATCAACTGCAAATTATACCATATTTCAACCATATATACATTAAAAAACATTCTTATGCTATAATAATCATACGATTCACAAAGCGAGGCAAAACGATGACCATTATATTATATAACCCCTTATCAAAAAACAGAAAATCAAAACGCGCTACTAAGAAATTAGTAGATTATTATCGTAAACACAACCTCCCTTTTCGCGTAAAAAGCCTCCTAAAAATCCATGATTTACAAACCTACTTAAAAAACACTCCCCAAAACATAAACATCATCCTGCTTGGCGGAGACGGAACCATCAACACCTTTATCAACAACTCCATCAATATGGAACTACCCCATCAAATCACAATCAAACCAACCGGCTCAGGAAACGATTTCTTAAGAAGTCTAAGAAAACAACGGCCAACTTACCAACACATCATGAAACTCAAACACAACAATAAAATACGCTACTTTATCAACGGTGCTGGGATGGGGATTGATGGAGAAATTGCCCATCGCGTCAACCAATCTAAACGTAAAAACCGGTTCAACTATCTAAAAAACACCTTTAGAACCTTCTTTACCTATAAACCTAAATACTTAGAAGCAACTCTAGACGATAAACATTACACCTTTAAAAAAGCTTACCTCATAAACATCAACAATGGTGCTTACGTTGGAGGTGGCATGAAACTTACCCCAAAAGCTAAACTCGCAGAAAAAAAACTCGATGTCTTGATCGTACACAACATCTCAAAAATCGCCTTAATATTTATCTTCTTAAGCGTTTATCTCGGCTTTCACACCATCTTTAAACGCTACGTCTTCATCACCAAAGCAAGCTACGTAAAAGCCACGATGCACAGCTCACAAATCGCTCAATGCGATGGAGAAACATTTGAAGACACACAAGAAATCGAAGTTTCTCTTACCCATAAAAAAACAGCTTTCAAGCCATTTTAAAAGTGTTTCCCAAAGAAGGAAACACTTTTTGTTTACTTACCTATTTTCTTATAAATCGCTTTTGTTTCAGCTTCAAACCCTGGTTTTTCTAACAACGCAAACATGTTTTTCTTATACGCTTCAACCCCTGGTTGATCAAATGGGTTCACCCCTAAAACATAACCGCTAACCGCGCATGCTACTTCATAAAAATACAACAACGACCCTAAATGGTACGCATCAAGCTTTTTCAGCTGAATTAAAATACTTGAAGTTCCACCTTCATAATGCGCAAGCAACGTCGCAAGCATCGCTTTTTTATTCACCGTATCAATAGTCTTCCCTGCTAAATAGTTCAAGCCATCCAAATTCTCTTCATCGCGGCTGATAGAAACATCACTTAAAGGCTCAACGATATCAATAACAGACTCAAACATGATCCGTTTGCCATCTTGCAAATACTGTCCTAACGAATGCAAATCCGTCGTAAACGCAGCACTCGCAACAAAAATACCTCGATGCTTTTTCCCTTCACTCTCACCAAACAGCTGTTTCCACCATTCCGCTACATAATGAAGCTTCGGTTCATAGTTCACAAACATCTCCACATATTTGCCATCTTCATACAGTAAATTACGCGCTGCGACGTAACGGTATAAGGCATCAGTATCTTTTGCTTCATGTAATTGATGATAAGTATCAAATGAACCCTTAACTAACTCACGAATATCATGACCTGCACAATAAATCGGTAACAACCCAACCGGACTAAAGACACTATAGCGTCCCCCGATATCATCTGCAATGACAAAACTGTCGTATCCTTCTTGATCCGCCAGTTTACGCAACGCACCTCTTTTTTCATCAGTTGTCGCAACAATCCGCTTCGCCGCCTCTGCTTTTCCATACTTAGCTTCTAAAAGGTGCTTAAACTTACGAAATGCAATTGCTGGTTCCGTTGTAGTCCCAGACTTACTAATCACATTAATTGCGAAATTTTTATTTTCCAAATACTCATAAAGTTCTTCCATATACGCCGCAGACATTTGATGACCGGCAAACACAATCGCCATACCAGAATGACCAAAATAGTTATTTAATCCCTCAATAGCAGCCTTTGCGCCAAGATATGAACCACCGATTCCAATCACCAGCAAAACATCTGCGCTTTTTTTTAATCGATTTCCCACTGCTTCAATACGTGCGATTTCGCTTTCGATCGACTTCGGTAAATCCACCCATCCTAAAAAATCATTGCCTTTACCACTTCTATTCAATAAGGTTTGATGCGATGATTCAACGCGTTCAATCATCGCATCATATCCAGATAAAACTTTTTTATCAACATAATCTAACTTAACTTCAATTGCTTTCATACTTTCACTCCATTCATAAAACTGCACTTATATTATATCAAAACATCAAAATTATAACAAAACATCAAAAAAGATGTTAGTGTTTTTTCTAATCACCAACATCTTTTACTTATAAAATCTCAAAATGGACCCGCACATTCCCTTCAATCGCTTTAGAATAAGGACAAAATGCTTTTGCTTTATCGACAAAATCCTTAGCAACTTCATTATCGACACCTTCAAGCTCAACCGTCACTGACAACTCAAAGTTAAAGCTTTTCGATTGATCGGCGATCAAACTCGCATCGGCCTCGACTACAATTCCCTTAAAGTCAACGCCGCTTTGCGTTAAAAGAAACTCTAACGAACTTGCAAAACAAGCACTATATCCCATCGCAAATAGTTCTTCTGGATTCGTTTTCGTGTTTTTTTCTCCACCCATTTCTTCAGGCTTCGCCATATCTAACACCAAAGTATCATTCGGTGTTTTAACAACCCCATCACGACCACCTTGGGTCGTCGCTTTACGTGATAAAATCTTCATCTTTTCACCTCTTTTTCATACAATAAATCATAAAACGAAATAGTTAATCACGCAAACTAAATGCACAAAAAAAACGACACATTATTCTGTGTCGTTTTCTTCATAATACGCTTCAATCCATTGTGATAACTTCGCTTTTAAGGGCTCAAATCCCTGCTTTAACTGTATACGGTAACGTTTTTTTCGCTTGTGCAACCGTTTAAAACTTAGCGATACTTTATTCTCGTCTTGAACACTTAAAACTTTTAAATCAAGAACATCACCAACATGCACATAATCTTTAATGTCACGCACATAACGATCGCTAAACTCAGAAATATGAATTAATCCTGTATGTTTATCATCAATTTTTACAAACGCACCGTATGGTTTAATCGCAGTAATTTCGCCCTTTACAACAGCGCCTTCTTTCATGATTAAACACCTCGGTCTTAGTTACATTAAGTATATCAAATTTATCATAAAAAACAACCAAGACATCCAAAAATATTACAAAACCAAACCTACCATACCCCTATTTAAATCCAATTAATAACTCTACAATAAAGCAAAATAAAAATGACACCTTTACGGTATCACTCTTACGCATAGCGATGCGCAATCGAACTTGCAGCCGCAGCCGCAATCGCACCCACTAAATCATCTAAAAACGTATTGCATTTATCTTTTGCTTTCCCAGCTTCATCAATCTTCTTGATAATTCCGGGTTTCAGCTTATCTACATACCCAAAATTCGTAAATCCTATCGAACCATAAACATTAACAATCGCTAAAGCCAAAACTTCATCAATCCCATAAAGTCCCCAGTCGTCCATTAAAATCGAACGCAACGGCTCACTAATCAAGTTTTTCTCAGCCAAAATATCTAGCTCAAGTCCTGTTAAAATCGCATTTTGAACCTCGCGCTTCATCACCACACGCTCAACATGCTCCAAGCATATCTCCTGTGTCAGATCCGAAACATACTCTTTTTGTAAATCAAACGTCAATTCAGCAATCTCAGAAAGCGTTACCCCACGTTCATGTAACATTTTCACCACGGTATCATACTTCTTCGTATCATCAAGCCGTGTTTCTTCTAAAATTGTTTCGTCCATACTATCCCTCCAAACTATAGTTGTTCAACACCTATAATGCCAGGAACCTCTTCTAACATAATCGCTTCAACACCATCTTTAAGTGTTGTATCTATCGCTGCACAGCCAACACAAGCGCCAAGCATTTGAACGTAAACAATTCCATCCTCATACTTCACGAACTTAATATCCCCACCATCGCGGTTAATATATGGCCTCAGTTTATTAATAACTTCTTTGGCTTGCATTTCAATTTCTTTTTCATCCACAGATATCACCTCTTTCGTGCATTTTTATTATACAATACCTATGGAAAAAAGCTTTATTATACGCTAATTATTTTAATTACTCCTTAAACTGTTTAAATAAACAAATGTAAACCCGTTATAACCGTTTTAAAACAAAGAACGGAGCATTTGGCGTTGCTGATTCCATCAAATAGTCAGAAATCATATGCTTATTCTCTTCAGAAAAACCTTTTAAACGTAACATTTCAGAACTCACATCGCCTACAATATACACATAACGATCTAAATAATCCACATAGCGCTCATTAAAAGTCTTAATGTCCAACGCCTCACGATAGTCCTTAATCAACTCAAAATTCCCATGTTCTGTCTCAATCATATCTTCACCTTCTCGACTAACAGCACCGTCTCACAAACAATCGCCTGCGACGTCCCAACGATACCAATTTTCTCTCCTGTCGTAGCTTTAACACTAACCAAATCAACCGAAATATTCAACAGCATTGCAATACTTTTTCGAATCGCCTCAATAAAACTGCGCAACTTCGGTTTTTCTAAAAACACCATCGAATCAATGTTCACAACACGATAGCCATGATTCAAAACCAAATCATATGCATAACTCAAAATTTCTTTCGAATCCAACCCTTTGTTCGCAGCATCAGTATCTGGGAAGTGGCTCCCCAAATCCCCTAAAGCCAGCGATCCAAGGAATGCCTCAGCAATACTATGCAACAAACAATCGGCATCACTATGCCCAACACTCTTTAAATGCGACGGAATCAAAGTGCCCCCCAAAATCAATGCCTCGCCTGGTTCTAATCGATGAATATCAGTACTATGTCCAATCCGCATCATTGTAAAATCAATCCCAACAAATCTGCATCATCTGGTGTTGTGAACTTAATATTCTTCCGACTTCCAAGCGCCATCTGAACAGAATAATGCAATACCGAACTGACCAAACTAGCATCGCAAGTAAACACTCTCCCTGCAACTTTGCTGTAAGCTTCTAACAACAATCTACGATCAAACGCTTGCGGTGTTTGCACCAACACCAAATCACGGCGATCGACATCTTCAATAAACATGGCATCTTTCGTACGTTTAGCGGTTTCATAAACAGGAATCGCCAAACTTGCTGCCTTGTTTTGAACCACAGCCTCTTTTAATCCCTCTAAACCCGGAATAAAAGGTCTTGCCCCATCATGAATAAAAACATACTCAGAACTTGCAACCTCTAAACCTGCACAAACACTCTCTTGCCGAGTGACACCACCAGGGACAATATGTTCAACACTATCCCCAAACCGTGCTTTCATTAAATCCAAGTCTCTTCGGTGTGTAACGAGAATAATCTCACGACAATCATCATCACCTTCAAAAAACTCTAAAACATAATCAATTAGCGCTTTCCCATGAATTTCATACAAAACTTTATTGTGCGGTAATCCACTTCGAATCCCCACACCACCTGCAACAATAATCGCTGAATACATGCCATCACTCTCCATAAATCCGTTGATCGGTAACCACCAAATCAACTGCAATATCGTGTGTCTCAACAGGAATACTATCAATCACAAACAAATCAAAACAAACACCGATCTTCAACCCCTCATACTTCGAGAGAAACGAATCATAATATCCTTTACCATAGCCAATTCTATAATGATTTTTATCATATACAATCCCCGGTACCACAACAACCTCTAAATCCGACATTGACACAGCCTCATCATGATCTGGAACGGTCGTATTAAACGGCGCTTTTTGATAACTTCCCCGATCCTCATAAAAGACAATCTCATCCTCGACAATCTTCGGTAAATATAACGTATACATTTCACCCAAATCACGTAAATCTACCTCGTGACGCATCGGATAAAAAACTGCAACATGCTCAACGTTTAACCGTGCTAAATAGTCTTTTAAACGTGCTACCAACATGGTGTTAAACAGCGTATACATTTTTTCATCTAGCATATCACGGCGCTTTAAAAACGCCTTTCTTAAGGTCTTTTTATCCAACCTATCACCCAATTATAAAATAGTTTTCATGCGTATCCGTGCTAATCGCAATATCAAGCGCTTTTTTATTGCGTCCAAGCACCTCATCCAAAGGTTCTTCAAACATCGTAATTTTCTGAATCCCAAAGTGTGGATAAACACTCTCATGTACTCCACCAAACTTCATCTCAAAATTCAGAAGATCACCACCATGTTTTAAAGCTCTTTCTAAAATATTGAACTTGCGCTCATCTTTAATTACCATCGCAAAACGAATCCCAGTTAAACGAAACATACTATGCTCATCTTTAACAAAATTATACCGGAGCTTATTAATGAACTCCCCCATCATTAAATCACCAATATCTCGTCCATACTTATCGTTCATCGCAGGAATATTAGATAGCTCAAACATCACCACATAATAAGGTACCTTGAGCCTATTTAAGCTTTGTAGATACTCCATAAAAGCATGATCAATCTTCATTTTATTTAAATAATCAACCTCAGTCTCTGGATACACCAAAACATCAATACTTTTCGTCATCGAAATAATCATTGTATGGCCATCATAAAAAATAACCGTACCCTTCTCCTTCAACCAAACATATTGATTTCCTTTCTTAAAACGATAACTCATCTCATAAACCGGACTGCTTTTCTTCAATTTAGACAACGCAGCTTGATACCCAGTAATATCATCGGGGTGAATGTGTTTCATAAAGCGCTGTTGGGTAAACTCATTATCTTCAAACCCAATGATTCGAATAAATCTGTCGGTCCCAAACATATTCCCATCATCACTTCGAAACACCAATCCATCTCTTAATAAATCAATCGTAGCAATAAATCTTTTACGCAGCGACTCATACCCAGAAAGAATATTTTTATTCTCTTTACGCAACTGTTTAAGCGCCGCACCTTGAGAATGACTTCTTAAAAGCAGTGATGGCTCGAAAAAAAACAAGCTAAATAAGAAGCCCCCATAAACCATCCATGATAAAATAGCAATATCAATGTCATAAACTTCAATGATTTTAACAACAATATAAGCTACTGTAGCTGCTAAAAACAACAAACTTTCAAAAACAACTTTACGCGCTTTGACACGCTTAATCAGCAACAACAAAAACCACGCAGCTAACACAACAACAATTTCCATTACAAGCATGCCATAGCCTCCTTAAATCTAATTTTGAAGATACTTCTCTAAATATAAAACAAGTGACTCTTGACTAATATCTTGATCTAAATACCCATCAACCGCAACACTAATAAACCCCGTTTGCTCACTGATAATAATTGTTAAAGCATCCGTCACTTCACTAATCCCAATCGCTGCACGATGTCTTGAACCCATATGTTTTGGGATATCTGGGTTTTCACTTGGAGGGAAGTAAGTTCCCGCACACACAACCTCATTACCCTTAATAATCACAGCGCCATCATGAAGCGGTGTCTGAGGCACAAATATGGTCGATAACAACTCTGCCGTTAACGGCGCACGAATCTGAAACGCTGTACGAATAAAATCTTCTAACGTCACCGCACGTTCAAACGTAATCAACGCACCAATCTTTCTTTGTGATAAGTACGTAACACTTTTTATCAACTCTTCTTTAACCGATTCTTCAATCGTATTCGACAGTAATAATCCTGTTTTCACACCAATTGACTTGAAGATTAAACGAATTTCAGTTTGCACCATAATAACAACAACAAAAATAAGTGGTATAATCTTAACAAGCAACACAACATCAAACGCACTCGGATCGATCACAACTTCTCGAACAAGCAAAACAAAAAGCACAACCACAAACAGCTTTAATGTGCGATAAATATTCATGTTCGTCTTCTGCTTGACCAAGGTTGTGAAAATCGCTAAAAGATACATATTAACTATTAATACATCAAAAAAATCCATAAAACCCCTCCAGCAATACAAAGCTGACAAGCTATCTAAATTATAACACACATAAAATGTTTTTTAACACACCCTAGATAATAAATAAACGCCTCAATTAAAACAACAAAAAATAATCCACCAATGAAACCGCATAACATAAATCTTTCATAGTCTCATTCAAATGTCAAGGCTACACATAAAACTTAACATACCATATAATGAACTTTAAAAGAAATTCTTTGGAGGTAATAGTATGAAATCTTATTCAAAAGCACTGATCGAAAGACTCAACGAGGATATCACATCCCACTTCAAACACCTATACCCGATCACTGAAAATATGACCCAAACGTTAGAAGGTGTTTCAAGACTTGTTATGCTTGATCGATATACCCAAAAAGATCTTACCTTGAAAACCCTTAAAGAAGGCGATTTAGTCATAACCATCGTAAAAGACGACCCGAAGTTCCCAGCACGTGGTATCGGTAACGTCAAGGCAATTAACGGCGATACCATCACCATCCAAGTTGAGGCCGAATCGCTCGCAACCACTGAAGACGCTGATAAAGACGGTTGTATCAAACGAAACATCCGTCAGATTGATAAACCGCTCGAACTCTATTACGAGCAAATTGCCAAACGCTTAGCCAATCACCTCGGCGAAGACGAGAGTGACGCGGTAAAAGAAGCCTTTTACCATGAAGTCGCAAGCCAAAACCTCGTCCCTGCTGGCCGCGTTTTATTCGGTGCTGGTTCAAACACCAACGTAACCTATTTCAACTGTTTCGTCATGCCATTTATTCACGATTCACGTGGCGGAATCAGCGATCACCGGAAACAAGTCATGGAAATTATGAGTCGCGGTGGTGGTGTCGGAACCAACGGTTCAACATTACGTCCAAAGAATGCTTTAGCCAAAGGTGTTAATGGAAAATCCAGTGGAGCCGTCAGCTGGTTACACGATTTATCTGAACTGACCCATCTCGTCGAACAAGGTGGATCACGTCGTGGCGCACAAATGATCATGCTTGCAGATTGGCATCCTGACATTATTGATTTTATCATCTCAAAGATGCAAAACCCGAAAATATTACAATTCCTTATCGATACCTTAGAAGACCAATCGATTGTAAAAGCCGCAAAGAACAAACTCAAATTTATTCCGCTTAGCGACGAAGAAGTGGAAATCAACGAATACATACTAGAACAATCAAAAAGCAACCCAGATCAATTCTCAAAACGTATCGTAGATGCAGCCTTTGAACGTTTAAACAAAGGTGGCCATTATGAAGTTAATAATTCAGAATTTTTAAGTGGAGCAAACATCTCAGTCGCAATCACCAAAGAGTTCATGCAAGCCGTTGAAAACAACGAAGACTACCCGTTAAGATTCCCTGATATCGACAACTACAACGACGAACAAAAAGCCATCTACGATGAACAATGGATGCATGTTGGTGACGTGCGTGAATGGGAAAGCATGGGGCTTCCAGTCAAAACCTATAGAACCATCCCTGCAAAAGAACTTTGGAATCTTATCAACATCTGTGCAACCTATTCCGCAGAACCAGGTATCTTCTTTATCGACAATGCCAATGAAATGACCAATGCTGTCGGATACGACAACAAAGTCGTCTGTACAAACCCGTGTGGTGAACAACCACTCGCACCATACTCAGTTTGTAACCTTGCAGCACTCAACCTTGCAAACATGGTCGATCATACCACCAAAGATGTAGACTGGAAAAAACTCGAGAAAACCATCAAAACGGCTGTACGCTTACAAGATAACGTCATCGATAAAACCCATTACTTCTTAGAAGAAAACAAAGCCCAAGCTCTCGGTGAACGTCGCGTTGGACTCGGCGTCATGGGACTCCATGACTTACTGATTTGGTGTAACCGCAAATACGGCGCAAAAGATGGTATCGAACTGATCAACAAACTCTTTGAATTCATCGCCACAAAAACGTATGAAACAAGTATTGAAATCGCCAAGGAAAAAGGACCATTCCCATTCCTTAAAACCCATCAAAACAGAGAAAAATTACTCAATAGTGGATACATGAAAAAAATGCCCGCACATATTCGTGAAGGCGTTAAAAAACACGGTATCCGTAACTCACATCTCTTAACCATCGCTCCAACAGGGTCGACCGGAACCATGGTAGGTGTTTCAACAGGCTTAGAACCTTACTTCGCATTCAGCTATTTTAGAAGTGGTCGTTTAGGTAAATTTATCGAAGTAAACGCTCCAATCGTCGATAAATACTTAGAAGCCTATCCAGGCTTCACCAAAGACACATTACCAGAAACCTTTGTCAGCGCCATGGAGCTCTCACCTGAAGCTCATGTTGACGTGCAGTGTACTATACAAAACTGGGTAGACTCATCAATCTCTAAAACCGTTAACGCCCCAAAAGGCTACTCGGTTGAAGAAGTTGAACAGGTCTATCAACGTCTCTATCGAGGCGGAGCCAAAGGTGGTACCGTTTACGTCGATGGATCTCGTGATGCACAAGTATTAAGCCTCACAAGAGAAGATGATGAAAAACCGAGAAAACCAAAACAAGTTGGCATCCAAGACCTTGGCGTTGAACTTGAAGAAGAGAAAAAAGAGCCAAAAGAATCAAAAACCAAAGGACTCCGTAGTGACCGACAAGACAGAAACATCGGTGTCGAAGCCGGAGATATCTGCCCAATCTGCCTTGAAGGCACCGTTGAAAACCTTGGCGGGTGCCATACCTGCACGAATTGTAACGCACAATTAAAATGTGGTTTATAGAAGCGTATTAACACTACGCTTCTTTTTTTATCCCCGCAATCCATGCTATAATATACGATGAGGTGATGACATGAAAAAAGCAATACTCGTAGGGCTAGACCACTACAAAGGCAACAAACTCAAGATTTACATGGATGAACTCGTCGCACTAGCAGAAACACTAGATATTTCAACACATGACCGCTACACACAAGATGCCTCACTCGCCACCGCTCCCTTTCGTATCGGGCGCGGAAAAGTTGATGAAATCAAAATGGCTATCGAAGCTTCAGACGTAGATCTTGTGATATTTAACGACGAACTCACCAGTAGTCAAATTCGGAACCTAGAAGAAATTTTCAACGTCCCTGTTGTCGATAGAACACTACTCATCCTAGATATTTTTTCAAAACGAGCCAAAACCAAAGAGGCCATGCTCCAAGTCGAAGTCGCACAACTAAAATACCTACTTCCAAGACTTAAATCGATGACCGCATCCTTCGAAAGACAACAAGGTGGCATCGGTTCTCGTGGTCCTGGTGAGAAAAAAATCGAACTTAGTCGCCGAAAAATCGAAGCCGACATCATAAACAAAGAAAAACAGCTCAAACAAATCGTAACGGTAAGACAAACCAACCGAAAATACCGACAAAAGTCATTGATTAAAACCGTTGCAATCGTGGGTTACACCAACGCTGGTAAAAGCACATTGATGAACACCTTATTAAAACAATCATCGACAAAAGACTCCCAAGATGTGCTTGTCAAAGATCAATTATTCGCAACCTTAGAAACAACGACAAGACGCATCGAACTACACAACAGCAAACCGTTTGTTTTAACAGACACCATCGGTTTTGTTTCAAATCTCCCCCATGATTTAGTAGACTCTTTTAAATCTACGCTCGAAGAAATTAAAGAAGCCGACCTATTATTACACGTCATCGACTTCTCAAATCCTTATTATCTAGAACAAATAACTACGACACAAAAAGTCTTAGAACAGCTCGATGCGGATCATATCGATTCACTTTATGTCTTTAACAAAATAGATTTAACCGATGACACCTTACCACACGGTTTTACCCCAGCTGTAAAAGTATCGTTAAAAGACGATAAAAATATTGATTCATTGATTCAAACCATCACAACAATCCTATCAAAAGACGACAAAACCGTCACCTACAAAATACCTTACGATGATGGAGAACTCATCAACATACTCAATGAGTATAGTCAAATTTTAGACACTAAACATGAAAACGAAGGCACGATTATTAAAGCAAGAGTCTCAAGCGCACTCAGACACAACTACAAGAAATATGAGGTATAAAAATACAAAAAGGCTGAAAAAACAAGCCTTTTTTTATATGGATATATACTTTTTCTAATCTAACCTACTAAAATATTCATCGAGCAAATCAAACAAAGCCATTTTCGTCGTAATTTTAGTCATCGCTTGTTTTACCACGATAGCATGAGGCAATCCTTTTAAATACCACGGCACATGCGATCGCATCTCTAGAAGCGCTACTTTCTCCCCCTTAAGAGCAATCAACTTATTCGTATGCAGTTTAATCATATCCAGCTTCTCTTCGTAAGCAATGTCTTTATCATATGTTCCAGTATTTAAATAATCAACCGTTTGTTTAATTAACCACGGATTCCCCAAAACCCCTCTGCCAATCATAACCCCAGCACATCCCGTATACTCCATCATCGCCTTGGCATCTTCTGGTGTTTTAATATCTCCGTTTCCGATAACCGGAATATCTACTGCTTCAACGACCGCTTTAATATGATCTAAATTCACCTTACCTGAATACATTGCTTTACGCGTTCTACCATGAATCGCAATCGCTTTAGCCCCAGCCGCTTCAACCCGTTTAGCAATCGAAACCGCATTCAAACTATTCTGGTCCCAGCCGCTTCGAATCTTTACCGTAATCGGTTTATCGGTAGCCTTCACCATCTCAGTAACAATAGATTCAAGCAACACTTCTTCACGCATCAACATAGCTCCACCATTACTTTTCACCACTTTAGGTACCGGACACCCTGCATTCAAATCAATCAGCACCGCACGACTTTCTTGATCGACAATCTTCACCGCTTCTGCAAGTTGATTAGGGTCTGCCCCAAAGAGTTGTAGGGAAACCGCTCCTTCATCATCTTCAACTTCAATCATTTTACGAGTACGCTTATTCTTATGCAGTAATCCTTTATCACTTACCATTTCTGTATAGATTAATCCAGCCCCAAAAGAAGCTGCAATCGAACGAAAAGCGCCGTTAGAAATCCCTGCTAAAGGCGCAACAAATACATTATTCTTAAGTGTTACCTTCCCAATCTTCATTAAATCACATCCTAAACGTCAATATTGTACGCCAAAAAAGAACCTTTTTCAAATGTTTTGTATAAGTCAAAAACTATGCTATAATGCTCGCGGTGATAATATGAAGGATTATTTAGTAAAGGCATACGCCTTTGATGGCACAGTTAGAATCTATGCCGCAAGAACCAAAAACCTAGCAGAACAAGCAAGAAAAATACACGACCTATGGCCAACAAGCGCAGCCGCAATGGGAAGACTCTTAACCGCCAGCGTCATCATGGGAGCGATGTATAAAGATGACCAAGAAATAACCATACGAATTGAAAGCGATGGCCCTATCGAAGGTATGGTCACCACCGCTAATGCCCATGGAGAAGTTCGGGGATACCTCGGAAATCCCCATGTCTTTATGCAGTACAACACGGGAAAACTAGATGTTGGTAGCGCGGTAGGAAATGGGTTTATCCACGTCACAAAAGATGTTAAAATACGTGACATTTTTACGAGTACTGCAAAAATACAGACCGGTGAAATCGGCGAAGACTTCGCCTACTATTTCACCGCCAGCGAACAAATCCCTTCAGCGGTAGGATTAGGTGTAAAAATCGACGAAGACAATACTGTCATCCATTCCGGAGGCTTCATCTTACAACGGATGCCAGGATGTTCAGAAGAAACCGTAGAACTCATCGAAAAACGTTTAAACGATTTACCACCAATCACAGACCTGTTAGCATCAAACACCACCCCTGAGAAAATCATCGAACTGATTGCAAAGGATGACCATAAACTACTACACACCCTAGACTTAAACTACCACTGCCCTTGCAATAAAGAAAAATTCGAGCGTGGTTTAATCTCATTAGGTAAACAAGAACTCACAACATTACTAAAAGAAGACAAACAAATTAACACCGTATGTCATTTCTGTAAAACCGAATATCATTTTGATGAAGCTGCCATAAAAGCCTTGATTAAAGAATCAAAATAATCCCCATACAAACGTAAAAAGGAAACGTCAAATGACGTTTCCTTTTTGCTTATAAAGCTTTTAAGTATGTATCTAACTCCCATTGAGTAATACTCATACGGAAGCGATCCCACTCTTTTTCTTTCTCGACAAAAAACTTTTCTAAAACATGATTTCCTAAAGCCTCTTTAATAACTTCATCTTTCTTTAAAGCCTTCATCGCATCTTTAAGATTCTCAGGTAAGTTTAAAATTCCCATTTCCTCACGACTTTCACGGTTTAACTCATACAAGTTAATATAAACAGGGTCAACTGGATCTAGCTTTCTTGCAATCCCATCAAGTCCTGAAGCCAATATAACACTCATCGCAAGATACGGGTTTGCTGAAGGGTCAACACTACGAATCTCCGTACGGGTTTGCCTTCCACGTGAAGCTGGAATACGAATCATTGTTGAACGATTAATATCGCTCCAAGAAACATAACACGGTGCCTCATACCCAGGGACAAGACGCTTGTAAGAGTTTACCGTTGGATTGGTAATCGCAGTAAATGCGCGTGCATGCTCCATAATACCAGCAATCCAGTGGCGGCAAACATCGCTTAATCCAAGCGAACTCTCTTTGTCATAAAATGCATTTTCCCCATCTTTCGTTGATAAAGAACAGTTTGTATGCATCCCTGAACCATTCACGTTCGCAAGCGGTTTCGGCATAAAAGAAGCATGATACCCATGACGCTTCGCAACATTCTTAACCACCAGCTTGAATGTTTGTAGCTTATCACAAGCCTCTAAAGCATCTTCAAACTCAAAATTAATTTCATGTTGCCCTGGCGCAACTTCATGGTGAGAAGCTTCCATATTAAACCCTAATCGTTCAAGCTCTAAAACAATATCACGGCGACAATCTTCCGCTCCATCAATCGGAGAAAGATCAAAGTATCCTCCAGTATCATTGACTTCCATCGTAATACTTCCATTATTTTTCTTAAACAAGAAAAACTCAGGTTCAACCCCAATATTGAACTTCTCAAATCCCATCGCTTTCATTTTCTTTAAGTTTTGTTTTAAAACATAGCGAGGATCGCCTATAAACGGTTTACCATCAGGTGTATAGACATCACATACAAGCGAAGCAACATTCCCATAGACACTATTTTCCCAGGTGTGAATCAACCACGTTTTCACATCTGGATACAAGTACATATCAGACTCTTGTAAACGGGTAAACCCTTCAATACTAGAGCCATCAATCATAATTTCATTGTTTAATGCATCCTCTAACTTCCTTACAGGAATCTCAACATTTTTAATCAATCCATGAATATCAGTAAAACATAAACGAATATACTTTACATTTGCTTCCTTAGCACTTTCTAAAACCTGTTTACGGTCCATTTTACCCTCCTAAAATTGAAAGCATGTTAAAGCCTGAGCTTTAACATGCAGTAGTCGTTTCTAGTTGACTCATAGTTACTTTAAACCATATTTCACTAGCGTTTGCAACATGTAAACGTTTTAACTTCTCAAAAGGAATTCTATCTATACAAAGGATATCGCTTTGTCAATTCCGCAACACGATCTTTAACACTGTCTAAAACAAAGGCATTTTCAGGATTCATCAAAGTATCATAAATAAGTTTTGCAATCACTTCCATATCTGCTTCTTTGAATCCACGGGTTGTTAAAGCTGGCGTTCCTAAACGGATACCGCTTGTAATAAATGGTTTTTCCGGATCATTCGGTACCGTATTTTTATTACAGGTAATATGAACTTTTTCAAGCAGCGCCTCCGCATCTTTCCCTGTCAGTCTTGTCAAAGACTTAACTTCAACCAACACTAAATGATTGTCCGTTCCTTTACTCACGACATGGAATCCTAAGTTCATTAAAGCGCTCGCCAATGCCTTAGCATTTTTCACCACTTGATGTTGATAAGCTTTAAACTCAACACCTAAAGCTTCCTCAAACGCAGCCGCTTTAGCAGCGATTACATGCATCAAAGGTCCTCCTTGAATCCCTGGAAAAACAACGCGATTCATCTTTTTATAAATCTCAAAATCATTGGTTAAAATAATCCCCCCACGTGGACCACGTAAGGTTTTATGTGTGGTCGATGTGACAATATCAGCAACCTCACATGGATTGTTGTGAATCTCTGCCGCAACAAGCCCAGCAATGTGTGCCATATCAACCATAAGCTTCGCCCCAACCGCATCAGCGATCTCGCGAAACTTTTTAAAATCAATCTCTCTTGAGTAAGCACTCGCACCCGCAACAATCAATGCCGGTTTAATTTCTTTCGCCAACGCCAAAACAGCATCATAATCAATCATTTCAGATATTTTATCCACACCATAACTAAAAAATTGATAGTCTTCACCACTAAAATTCAAAGGGTGACCATGTGTTAAATGTCCCCCGTGGTCTAAACTCATTCCTAAAATTTTATCTCCTGGATTGACAATGCTTCGGTAAGCTCCCATATTCGCTGTTGAGCCAGAATGTGCTTGAACATTTGCATATTTTACATTAAACAACTTTTTCACGCGATCACGCGCCAAATTCTCAACTACATCAACAAACTCACAACCGCCATAATAACGTTTTTTAGGATACCCTTCCGCATACTTATTCGTCAAAATACTTCCTTGTGCTTCTAACACACTCTCGCTGACAAAATTCTCACTCGCGATCAACTCTAAATGTGCTTCTTGACGTGTTTTTTCATGGTGCATTGCTTCATAAAGTACCGTATCTTTTTCCTTAATCGTTTTCATTACTTTCCTCCTGGTGTTGGCTAATAAAAACGCCTTGTTCATTTACCACAATGCTCTCATTAAAACGCGTTGGAACATTTTTTCCAACATAGTCCGCACGAATTGGCAACTCTCTATGGCCGCGGTCAATTAACACTGCAAACTGAATTTTAGAAGGCCTTCCAAGGGCTATAATCGCATCCATCGCAGCACGAACCGTCCTTCCTGTATAAAGCACATCATCGACCACCACTACGTGCTGATCTTGTGTACTAACCGCTAACTTTTTATGACTATCACTTGGTTGATCATCTCGATACGGAGAAATATCCAAAGCATAAACAGGCACATCGATACCTTCAAAACGCTTCAAATTTTCCCCAATCATCTGTGCCAACCGAACACCCTTTTTCTCGACACCAAAGAGCATCAAATTATCAAACTTTCCAACCCGTTCAATAATCTCATGCGTAATTCTTTTTAACGTTCTTTCTACAGTTAAATCATCCCATAATAACCTCATAAAATCACCTCAAGTCTACATCTATTGTATATTATCTCAAAGTGATTGTAAACCCAAAGATAAAAGCGCTATCATAAATAAACCCGATAAAAAAAGGCTGTGAAATCACAGCCTTTAAACCCTTTATAATATAATCGTATTAAGTGCAAAGAAGACAATAAACACAACCATTAAAATATACATAATTGGATTCACTTCTTTACCACGTTTTGTTGAAAGCATAATGATTGGATAGAAGATAAACCCTACCGCAATACCTTCCGCAATCGAGAAAGTGAAAATCATAAATACAATCGTTAAGAACGCTGGAATAAGAATCGCTTTATCATCCCACTGAATATTCTTAAGTTGCGTCACCATCAGAGCACCAACCATAATCAATGCCATTGCAGTCACCGGTGAATACGTTGCAACTAAAACTTCTTCACCATCAATCATTGCAAACTCATTAATACCCGTAACAACACTTAACAATGGATAAATGAACAATGAAATTAAGAATAATCCAGCAACCGTAACCGCCGTTAAGCCAGTACGTCCACCTTGTTCAATTCCTGTTGAAGACTCAATATAACTTGTAACAGTACTCGTTCCAACAACAGAACCAGTAACCGTACCGATCGCATCTGCAAGTAACGCACGGTCTCCACCTACTAATTCACTCTCTTCGTTAATTAAACCAGCTTGGTTTCCAACTGCCATAAGTGTACCTGCTGTATCAAAGAAATCCACAAATAAGAAGATGAAAATAACAAACCATGCCGATGGATGTGAGAACAGCTCTCTAAACCCACCACGGAAAGGCGCAAATATAGTCTCTCCAACTTCACCCATAAATCCTACAGAGAAATCCGTTGAATAAGAAGGCATCAAATCAACCCCAATTGCCCCAAAAATCAATCCAACAATCGCAGTTGCAACAATGGAAATAATTAATGCAAACTTATTTCCCATCGAATAAAGCACGACAACCAATACCAAACCAAAAATAGCTAGTAAGACAGGTGGATTACTAATATCTCCTAACTCAACCAATGTCGCTTGAGATCCAACCACAATCCCTGCATTTTTTAGTCCGATAAAGGTAATAAAGAAACCAATCCCCGCACCAACCGCATACTTTAACCCTTGCGGTACTGCATTGATTACTTTACGGCGAATCCCTGTTACAGAAATAATTAAGAACAAAATCCCTGAAAGAAGTACCGCAGCTAAAGCACCACGCCATTCAATACCTTCAAAACCAAACAACACAACATTATAAGTAAAGAAAGCATTAATCCCCATACCTGGCGCTAGCGCAACCGGATAGTTTGCCACTAATCCCATAATCAAACACGCAATCATCGAAGCAATGACCGTCGCAAAGAACACCCCACCAAAAGGAACCCCTGCTTCATTTAACATATTCGAGTTTACTGGCAAAATATACGCCATCGCTAAGAAAGTAGTAACCCCTGCCAAAATCTCTGTACGCATTGTCGTATTGCGTTCTTCCAACTTGAAAAACTTAGTAATCCTCTCAACCATTTAAAAAATCCTCCTCTTTTTATTGTGGTTGTGTACGTAACACCAAAAAAAGGGAGAATTCACTCTCAATCCTATATAAAGCATCATAGTCCCGAAATTTACGGTGCCGGGGTAGAGACGATCAGACCCTATTTCTGATCTTATACGATACCAACCGATTTCATTCTACTATAAAATCATTTCCTAAAGCAACAAAAAAATCGACTTTTATGTATTCTTTCTAATTTGTGGTTTCATAAACTTTTCATTTAAAACAATCGCTAAGCCTATCATCATTGCCGTTCCAACTAAAATAATAATCCCGCTCACCATCCAAAAATTACTTGGCAACAGCATAATCAAAACATCATCACTTCGCAAAATCCAATCGTCATTATCAAAAAGCAATAAATGAAACCACGTAAAAATCCGACCAAAATCAATCAAAAACCAAGTTCCAACAAACACTAAAAAACCTAAAGGTAACCAAAAAATATTTCGATACGTATCATAAAACGCTCGCTTATTAACTTTAAACAAAATAATCGAAACCGACACCACAAATAGCAAACTCACCAAAGCGATTCCTCGCAACAACGTATACACATCGCGAACATCCACCATATGCCTAATCTCAATATCCCGCATTAAAACTGAATCATCTTCTGCGTTCGCGCCAAACTCCAAATCATCATGGCGATAATTTAAATAATCAATCAACTGTCTCGCCACATAATCATGATCATACTCAATCAAATCATGCGAAGCATAGAGCCCCTTAGACATACGCATATAAGGATTGCTCGTCAACAAAGACGCAAAAAGCATTAACGCAACCATCGTAAAGGCAGCCGAAAAAACAACTCTCAGAACAACCATTACACCTCAACTCCAAACACACGCTCTAAAATAGTATCCACCTCACGCAGATAATAAGTAAGGTCAAAACATTCCTTAAGCATTTCTTCATTTAACACTTCTCGAACCGACTGCGTTTCCAATAATAAATCCAAAAACTGTTGTTTGGTTTCATAAGCTTTCATCGCAAGCGGTTGTACCAAATCATAGGCTGCCTCACGACTCATCCCACAATCGATTAAAGCATGCATCACACGCTGCGAAAAAATCACGCCATAAGTAATTTTTATATTATCAACAACCTGCTCTTCATTAACGATAAGTGTTCGTAACACCCGCTCATAACGCGTTAACATATAATCAAGTAGCATAAACGCATCTGGAAACGCTACGCGCTCAACCGATGAATGTGATATATCACGCTCATGCCACAAAGTAACATTTTCTAAAACACTGCTTAAATATCCACGCATTAAACGCGCACAACCACACATATTTTCAGAAGCAATAGGATTTTTCTTATGCGGCATCGCAGAAGATCCTTTTTGATTTTTATCAAAATATTCACTTACCTCACGTACCTCAGTACGCTGTAAATGACGAACTTCTAAGGCAATTTTTTCAACTTCAGTCGACAGCATGACCAATGCTTGCATCAACGCCACATGACGGTCACGCTGCAATGTTTGCGTCGAAATATTTACACTGCCAAGTCCTAGCGATGCACAAACATGATCTTGAATAAACGGCGAGGTATTCGCGAAATTCCCAACCGCACCACTAATCTTACCTACAAGCGCTTCTTCACAAGCCGCATCAAAGCGTTTTAAATGTCTAGAAAAGGCATCATACCACAAAGCAAACTTAAGTCCAAACGCCGTAACTTCAGCGTGTATACCATGCGTCCGTCCCATACAAGGTAAGGCTTTGTACTGAAATGCTTTTTCTTTTAACATATCCATAAAAGCGATAATTTTAGGGCGAATAATCTCTACTGCTTTTTTATACTGCACGCTGTTTGCCGTATCGACAACATCAGTGCTCGTCAATCCATAATGAAACCATTGTTTTTCTTTCCCAAGCTGTTCAGAAATACTTCGGGTAAAAGCGATGACATCGTGTTTCGTGTTTTCTTCAATCGCTTGAATGCGTGCCACATCAATGCGAGCTTTTTGAGCAATCTTATCAATCGCTTCTTTAGGCACAACCCCAAGCTCAGAAAAAGCTCTGAGCGATGCAATCTCAACATCTAAATACGCTTGAAACTTCGCTTCCTCTGAAAACAAAGCACGCATTTCTTTTAAACCATATCTTTCAATCATCGCGTTTCACCCTTTATAAATTATTTATCCTCAATCATCAAGAAACACTCTACCGTATTTTGCAGCAAAGAGGCAATCGTCATTGGTCCGACACCACCAGGAACAGGTGTAATAAACGATGCTTTTTCCTTAACGGCATCGAAATCAACATCGCCGACCAACTTACCATCAACTCGGTTTACCCCAACATCAATGATAATGGCACCTTCTTTAACCATATCTGCCGTCACCATATTCGCACGACCCACCGCCGCAACAATAATGTCAGCTTTCAAAGCTAATTCTTTCATATTCGTGGTACGTGAATGCGCAATCGTAACCGTTGCATGCTCTTTTAATAATAACATAGCTGCTGGCTTTCCAACAATATTACTTCTCCCAATCACGAGCGCTTGCTTTCCTTTAATCTCCGTATTAGTACTCTTAAGCATCGTCATAATCCCTTTAGGCGTTGCCGGTAAAATACCTTCTTGACCTAAATGAACCGCCGCAACATTCAATGGATGAAACCCATCCACATCTTTTTCTTTTTTAATCGCATTTATAACTTTGTTGTCATCAATATGTTTAGGAACAGGTAGTTGCACCAAAATACCGTGTACATCTGGGTCTTCGTTGAGCTCATGAATCAAAGCTAAAAGCGCTTCTTCTGTAATGCTATCATCTTTACGAATCAAGGTGCTTTTCATTCCTGCACGTAAACAGGCGCGCTCTTTTGCAGTCACATAAGATAAACTTGCAGGATCATCCCCGACTAAAATAACAACCAAATGCGGAACCTTATTAAACTTTTCTTTCAATCCTTCCACTTGAACTTTAACTTCTTCACGAATTTCTTTCGATAAAACTTTCCCACTAATAATATTACTCATAAACATCTCCTTTATTTTTATAGAAATTTTCTCTTAATATAGCGTAATAATCTAAATCCCAATACCCTCCATCCTTCGCTCTTAAGCGTTGATACAAGGTTCCTTCTTTGACCATCCCCGCTTTTTGCATTACACGACCCGATGCAGGGTTAATCGTTGCATGGCGCGCCTCAATACGGTTCACCTCAACTGCTTCAAACAAAAACTTAACCACCATTTGAACCGCTTCACTAACAATTCCTTTTCCCCAATAAGGTCTCGCAAGACAATAGCCAAGCTCAGCATAGGCATGTTTTTCAGAAAACATCACACAATCTATAGTTCCAATCAACTTCCCTGATAGAGGATCAACCATGCCCCACCGATAGGTCCAAGGCTTTTGATAATCTTCTATCCAACCTTTAAGAATCGCCTTCGTCACATCAATACTTTCGTGTGGTTCCCATAAAACAAACTCTGTGACCGCTTCATCTTGACACCAGTTTTCAAACATTTCACGCGCATCGTACATCGTCAACTTTCTCAATATAACGCGCTTTCCCTTTAAATATTCGGTTCCTACGTCGTTCATTTATTCCTCCGACATATACGCATCAACAATCTCACCAAAAAACATAATATGAGTATCGTGGTTTGGGTAATAACGCTCCGTAATCGTTTGATCAATCAGTGCAGGTTCCATCGTTTGTTGGTAAACCTTCGCACATTCATAATTCAGCTTACACTCCTTAATAATCGGACTTTCAACTTTGCGACCACTTACTAATGTCAAACCCGCCTTCTTAAATTTATCAATGTCTCTTCCAGATTCTGTCCCAGCGATTTTCAAAGCTTCTCTTAAATCTTGTTCTACCGGTACGTTAATCGTGTAGTCTTTTGCTTGCAACAAGACATCGTAGGTAAACCGAGAATAACGAACATAAGCGATAAACATAGGTTTTCCCCATATAACACCAATATGTCCCCAAGCAATCGTCATCGTGTTCACCGTGTCTTTTCCTTTAACGGTAATAAAGACACCTTTTGGCAGCTGCCTCAATAACGCTTCACCATACTTATGGTATTGATCAATCATCATCTTCCACTCCTAGTATAACTTAGAATATTTTTCTTTTAAATACTGAATATAATAGCTAGGGTTAAACGCCTCACCTGTAACCATCTCAAGAATTTCTAACGGCTTTTTCGTCGAGCCAAAACAATGAATCTTTTCCTTTAACCACTGGTTAATTTCCTCAATATTATTCTCGCGAACCAAACGTTCAAAATCAATCTCTTTGATTAACGTATAGTAGATTTGAGCTGCATAAGCACTTCCTAATGCATAGGTTGGAAAATACCCAAACATCCCTGCACTCCAATGCACATCTTGAAGTAATCCATCACTGTCTTTTGTTGGTTCAATGTTCAAATATTGCTTCATTTTTGCATTCCAAATACTTGGAAGTTCTTCTAAATCAACACCTTCATCGAAAATCATACGTTCAATTTCATAGCGGATTAAGATGTGCAATGGATACGTTAGCTCATCCGCCTCAACACGAATAAACGTTTCATCTACCTTGTTTATGCCGCGATAGAAATCATCAAGGGACACATCTCTAAGCTGCGTCTTAAACATCGCTTGTAGTTTCGGGTAATGCGCCTCCCAAAAAGCCTTACTACGTCCTATCATGTTTTCATAAAACCGTGATTGTGACTCATGAACTCCCATTGATGCGCCACCGTTTAAATTCGTCATATCTAATGCAGGATCAATGTTTTGTTCATAAAGGGCATGCCCAAGTTCATGAATCGCTGCAAAAATACTTGAAAAAACAAAGTTTTCCAAATACCGAACTGTAAAACGAACATCTTGTGAATGCGTGTTCCATGTAAACGGATGAACACTTTCTTTCAATAACCCACGATCATAGTCGTAATCGAAAACTTCCATCAAATATTCAACAAAATCTTTTTGGGTCGCTTTATCATATGTATCAGTAATAAAACCATCATCTGTATCTTTTCGCTTTTCAAGCACCGTCTTCACAAATGGGACCAACTCTTCTTTAATCGCACCAAAGAACTGATCATAAAGTTCCATTGACATGCCTTCTTCAAAATCATCGAGCAAAACATTATACTTATCGTTTTGATCAGTTCGATAAGCGATATGTTGCTTCTTCGCTTCAATAATTCTCTTAAGATATGGCTTAAAAATATCATAATCATCTTGTTCCTTCGCATCTTCCCAAATCCGTTGACTAATGTTAATCAATTTAGAGTACTCAACATACTCTTCTTTAGGAATCTTGACTATTTTATCCAGAGCCTTTTTCGCGGTAATTATCTCTTTTTTCTTTAACGTGTCAAACTCATCAATACGCTCTATCAAAGCATTTACCACTTCTTGATAGTCTTTTGATGTCATTAAACTAAAGTGTTCTCCACTAATTATACTTAGCATCTCAGCGCGATGCGGAAAACATTTCTTTGGAGCTTCTGTATTCGAGTCCCAACTCGCAATACTCAAAACCATCCCATAAGCTTTTTGTTGCTTTTGAAACACTTTAAACTGTTTAAATAATTCCATCTCAAATCCTCCTTAAATCATATAAAAAAGCTAAAAATGGTGCGCATCAAGTGATACGCACCATCGATATTAAAATAGTCCTTTAGCGTTTCCTTCGTCATCGATATCCATCTGCATTGCCGCAGGTACTTTAGGTAATCCTGGCATCGTCATCATTTCTCCTGTTAATGCCACAATGAACCCCGCACCAATAGATGGTCTTAACTCGCGGACCGTAATGGTGAAATCTCTTGGTCTTCCATAAACTTTAGGGTCGTCTGATAATGACATTTGTGTTTTCGCCATACAAACTTGTAGTTTATCCCAACCCTCGCGTTTATATTTCTTAAGCTGTGTTCGCGCCTGTTTACTAAAATTAACACCTTTTGCACCATAAACAGTTTTAGCAATTTTTTCAATTTTGACTTCAAGAGAATCTTCCATGTCATACATACGTGTAAACTTTTTCGTATTATTATCGATCGCATCAATAACTTTATGTGCTAAATCAACAGCACCATCGCCACCCTTTTCCCACACTTGAGAGACTGAATATGGATGGTTGTTTTGAGATAACCAAGCTTCTAGCGCCTCAACCTCAGCATCTGTATCATTCACAAAGTGATTAATCGCAACGACATACGGTAAATTAAATGCTTGAATCGTTTCTATATGTTTTTCTAAATTTTCAATACCCGCTTTAAGCGCATCAACGTTTTCTTCACCTAAATCGTTTTTCTTCACACCGCCATGCATTTTTAAAGCACGAATCGTGGCGACAATAACAACCGCACTCGGGTCAAATCCAGCTTGTGCCGTTTTAATATCTAAAAACTTTTCAGCGCCTAAATCCGCACCGAATCCAGCTTCAGTAATAACATAATCTGCAAGCTTGCGTCCCATATTTGTCGCAATAATACTATTACATCCATGGGCAATATTCGCAAATGGTCCACCATGAACTAGCGCCGGTGTGTTTTCAAGCGTTTGCACCAAATTCGGCTTAATAGCATCCTTTAAAATTAGCGTAACAGCTCCTTCGGCCCCTAAGTCACCAACAGTCACAACTTTTCTATCATAGGTATATCCTAAAACAATACGCTTCACTCTAGCCTTTAAATCATGTAAGTCTTTTGCAAGACACAAGACTGCCATAATCTCACTCGCAACTGTAATATTAAATCCATCTTCACGTGGCAACGAGTTCCCAATACCACCAAGACCAACAACCACCTGACGCAACGCGCGGTCATTCATATCTAACGCACGTTTCCAAGTAATGCGGCGTGGATCAATATTTAAATCATTTCCTTGATGAATATGATTATCGATCATCGCGCTGATCGCATTGGTCGCCGTCGTAATCGCATGAATGTCTCCTGTGAAATGTAAATTCAGATCTTCCATCGGAACCACTTGCGCATGTCCGCCACCAGCGGCACCACCTTTCACACCCATAACCGGACCAAAAGAAGGCTCACGTAAAGCAATAATAGCATTCTTTCCAACTTTGCTGAAAGCTTGTCCAAGCCCAACGGTTGTCGTTGATTTTCCCTCACCTGCCGGCGTTGGGTTAATCGCAGTAACCAAAATAACTTTGCCGTCGTTTTCTTTTTCAAGACGCTTTTGAACATCTAAACTAATCTTCGCTTTATAATTACCATAAAGTTCAATATCATCTAATCCAAGGCCAAGCTTCTTTGCAATATCAACAATCTTTTCCATTTTTGCTTGTTGCGCTATCTTCAAATCAATATTTTCCATAAAACCCTCCAATATTATAGTGACTATCAATTACATATTATGACACATTTCACCCCCACTTTCAACCAAAAACTAAAACGCTTTCAAAACTAAACATGTAGAAAAAAACCTATGTATTGTATAATAAAAATAACCTTAACCTAGGAGCGGTACCATGCGATACGATGTCGAAATCAAACCAAGTACACTACGCGGTTCCCTACAAGCACCCCCTTCAAAAAGCATGTTACATCGTGCGATCTTTTGTGCAGCACTTTCTAAAGGCAAATCCGTCATCCGGAATTTCGCCACTAGCAAAGACATCGAAGCAACACTGAACATCGCCAAAGCCCTAGGCGCCAACATAAAAATTAAAGGTTCACAACTCACCATAGAAGGATCCCAAGGCTTAACATCACCAAGCTACCCAATCGACATACACGAGTCTGCAACAACACTCAGACTAGCAATCCCACTCTTTTTCTTACTCGGAAAAACAACCCGCTTTACCGCTTCAGATTCTTTAATAAAACGCCCTTTAACGACCTATGAAACGCTCTTCGCAAACACCATTACCTTCGAACAAAACACCATTACCATAAAACATAGCCTGCAACCTCAAAAATATAAACTTAAAAACCCATCAAGCTCACAATTTATCAGTGGTCTACTTTTAGCTTTACCACTGCTAGAAAACGACAGTACCATCATTGTAAAAAATCCACCTTCAAAAAACTATATATCGCTTACTATCGATATCTTAAAACAATTTAACATCGACATAACATTGATTAAAAACGGCTATCACATCCCAGGTAGACAAACCTATAAATCAACCGATATAACCATAGATGGTGATTACTCACAAGCAGCATTCTTTTTAACCGCAGGACTGCTTCACACTTCAGTCACCCTAACAGGACTTCCTGACAACCACCTCCATGCAGACCAAAAGTTTATCGATATCGTCCTCGCCTCCAAAGGAAACATAAAAAAACAAGGAAATCGCATAACAGCGAGAAAAAGCGTTCTTTCAAAACAAGTTATATCAATCGATGAAAGCCCTGATTTAGGACCGATTCTAGCATTGCTTTTAAGTTACGCAAAAGGGCGTAGCAAACTCATCGAAGCAAAACGACTAAAATTCAAAGAATCCAATCGATTAGAAACTACAAAAGCCGCTCTAAACGCAATTGGCGCAGACATCACCGTAAAAAACAATACCCTCATCATCCATCCGATTTCAAAACTTCTAGGGGATAAACACATCTCTTCAATGAACGATCATCGCATCGCGATGACCCTAGCCATTGCTGCGACAACAGCGTTAAGACCGATTCGCATCATCGATGCTCACGTCGTAGAAAAGTCTTATCCAAGCTTTTTTGAAGACCTCAAAACACTCGGAGCAGACTTGAAAATCATCAAAAGGAGCGAATAAAATGACCTCCATAACACTAAACATTGATTCTAATAGTTATCCAATTCACATCACAAACCACATTTTCGAACACTTAACAACCTCTACCAAAGAAGATTACCTACTGCTAATAGACGACTATTTCTCTTCATCAGAAGTCAAAAAGTACACTGCGAACCTTCCTATCAAGCATGTCATCCGCTTGAAAGCCGGAGAAACATTGAAAAGCTTAGAAAACTATCAAAACGTGCTCCAAGAAATGCTAGAAAAACAGTTTACAAAAAACACCACCATCATCGCAGTAGGCGGTGGAACCATCGGAGACTTTGCAGGATTCATCGCAGCAACGTATCAACGAGGCATCTCATACATCCAAGTCCCAACGACTTTACTTGCGATGGTCGATGCAAGCATCGGTGGTAAAACCGCATTAAACCTTCACGCTATTAAAAACGTTCTCGGAGCATTTCACCAACCAACAGCCGTCTATATCAACACCGATTACCTTAATACACTCCCACAAATCCAGCTATCAAACGGCTATGCAGAAATCATTAAAATGGCGATGATTAAAGATAAAACACTCCTTGAAGACTTAAAAACAAACACCCACATATCGACAATCATCAAAAAAGCCTTGTTCATCAAAAAAGCCATCGTTGAAAAAGACCCTTACGATTCAGCTGAACGAAAACTGCTTAACTACGGCCACACTATAGGCCACGCTTTAGAAAGCTATCACAGCTATAAAATATTACACGGATTTTGTGTTGCAAAAGGTATTAAACAAATGATCAAAGGCAAAGCGTTTGAAGAAGAAATCGTTTCTCTGTTTAAAAGATATCATCTAAACGAAGAGATTTCCTACGATAAAGATAAACTCTATAACTTTATTCTACACGATAAAAAACGTCAACAATCAACCATTACTTTAGCCATCGTTGAAACACTCGGAGAAGGCAAACTCGTTTCGATTCCAATCGAAGCTATTAAAACTTATTTATAAGGAGGCTTTTATGAGCACATTCGGAAGCGCCATCCCAATCAGCTTGTTTGGAGAAAGCCACCAAGCGTTGATCGGTATTACCATTCACAACCTACCAGCAGGGGTTGAGCTAGATTTAGACGAAGTTCAAAACGCTTTAAATCGACGAAAACCACACGCTGATTACCACAGTGCAAGAAAAGAACCCGACACTTTTACAATTGTATCTGGTTTTTTTAATCATAAAACTACAGGAGCACCCCTTACCATCCTTATTGAGAATAAAGACGTTAAAAGCGACACCTACGAACAAAACATCATACGGCCAGGAACCTCAGACTATCCAGCAAAAATAAAATATCAAAATTATAACGATTACCGTGGTTCAGGACATTTCTCAGGACGGTTAACTGCACCCCTAGTAGCTTTAGGTGAAATATCAAACCAACTCCTCGCACAAAAAAACATTTATGTAGGATCATCGATCAAACAGTTGTACCAGACAAAATTCGATAGTTTAGAGCCGACAGAAAAAAATATAAAAAGCCTATATTATAGCGGTTTCCCTGCTCTTGAACCGAATAAAACAAAGTGTATTAATACGATTTTATCAATCAAAAATACAAATGATTCAATCGGCGGTATATTAGAAACCTACATTTTAAACCTTCCCATTGGATTAGGAGAGCCCTTCTTCAATGGCTTCGATAGCTTTTTATCGCATGTCATCCTTTCAATACCCTCGATCAAGGGAATCAGTTTTGGCGATGGGTTCAGTTTAGCTTCACAGCTTGGTTCTCAAGCAAACGATCCCTTAACGATAAACGCTAATAAAATAACCTTTGAGAAAAACGCTATGGGTGGTACACTAGGCGGACTAACCACAGGTCAACCCATCAAATTCCAAACAGTTATAAAACCCACACCTTCTATCGGCATTCCACAACGCACGATAAACACCGATCAAAACAAAAATATCACCTACACCATTAACGGACGTCATGACCCATGCATTGTCCCTAGAGTGGCCCCTGTAATAAACGCTTTATCTTACTATGCAGTGTTAGAATTTATGATAAGAAATGAGGGTTATCAGTGGATAAAATAACAACCATTAGAACTACCATAGACTCAATCGATAAACAAATCATGACATTATTAGAAAAACGTTTTACGCTTGTCGAAGAAATCGGTGAACTTAAAAAAGCAACACAGCAATCAATCACCGACACTTCACGTGAAGCAACAATATACACACAATGTCAAACCTTCAGATATCCTAATGAGATCAAAGGCGTGTATAAAACCATCATCACAAACAGCAAGAACCTTCAGCGAAAGGATTGATCCCTATGTATGGCTTACTCGGTAAAAATTTAAAACACAGTCTCTCTAAAGATATCCATGAGTTTCTAGGCACGGATGATTACCATCTCATTGAAACCGAACATCCTGAAACTTTATTAAAATCACGGAAGTTTTTAGGCGTTAACATTACAATGCCTTTTAAACGTGACGTTGTTAAGTACTGTGATGTTTTAGATGAAGGTGTGAAAATCACAAAGGTCGCGAACACCATTGTAAACCGCAATGGCACCCTTTATGCCTATAACACAGATTACGAAGCCCTAATTGAACTTCTAAAGAACCAGCTTTTAGACCCTAATGATCGTATTGCAATCCTTGGAAATGGCGCCACTGCAACCTCGATGAATGCAGCCTTCCAATCATTAGGCTATAAAAATATAACCCACTATACGAGAACCCCAAAAGAAAATCAAAAACCCTTAAGCGATTTACCAAAAAACATCCATGTCCTAGCAAACACAACCCCTGTAGGTATGTATCCTAAAAACGATGGCTTTGAATCAATTGACTTTAGAGCATATCAAGATTTAAAGCTCGTCTTTGACGTTGTCTACAACCCTTTAAAAACCAACTTGATCCTTGCTGCAGAAAAAGCTCAAATTAATACTTTAACAGGCCTGCCAATGCTTATTTTACAAGCCATTAAAAGCCATGTCTATTTCACTCAAAAAAACACGGCCAACCTCTTGACAGAAGCGCTTTATAAATTTTTATTTTTAAAAACCGCAAACCTAGCCTTTATCGGTCTCCCGTACTCTGGCAAAACAACTTACGCAAAAATAATGGGAAACCGCTTAAATAAAACCTTTATAGATGTAGACCATGTTATCAAAAACGACACAAACTTATCGATTTCTGATCTATTTGAACAACAAGGAGAGGCTGCATTTAGAACCTTAGAAGCTAGTAAGACCATTCAAATTGCTGCTTCCTTAGGTCAATCGATTGGTACTGGTGGCGGGATTATTAAAAATGAAACCGCGATGCATGCTTTAAAACAAAATAGCATCATCATCTATTTAGACTTAGCAGATAGCTTATTAGAAGCCATACATTATCACGGAAGACCGCTTGCTAAAAATAAAGAATCCTTAATTGCACTTAAAAAAGAACGCGATGCTTTATATAGAAAACACGCAGACATCGTCATTTACAAAAGCACTTTACAGCACGATACCATCATGCATCAAATCGAGGTGAAAATTCATGCATATATTGATTATCAATGGTCCCAACTTAAACTTGCTCGGTAAACGCGAACCTTCTATCTATGGTTCTAAAACGTATCCTGAATTAGAAAAAGCCCTTAACGAAGCTGCTTCGTCTTTAAACGTCACTGTAGAAATTCACCAAACCAACCTAGAAGGTATCATCATTGACTTGCTCCACTATGCCGAACACAAAAATTTTCAAGGTGTTATCCTCAATGCA
>SKGE01000039.1 GCA_007117625.1 Candidatus Izemoplasma sp.
ATAACGGAGATGCCTATGGCTTTGATTTAGTGCTGGCGTTTGAAGATTACACCTTCACAACGATTGCCGATGCCGCTGAGCTTGAAGCTGGTACGGTGGTGACAATACAAGCGGTTCGTGTCGCAGAAACAATGTATTATAATCATGTGCTGTTTGATGGCACCGGGATTATCTTAATTGATGGCTATAGTATTGCCGAATGGATTCAACCGGGCTACCGTGTGGTTGTGACGGGTGAGATCGTTGAAATCAATGGTGTTTATTGGCTCGAAAACGTAATTGTTGAAGAGATGAACTTTGTGGGAGAGATGCCGCTTGGTGAGCCAAATGTAGTTGATTTAGAAACCTATGCAGCGTTTGATGATAGTTTTGAAGGTATTGAATATATCGAAGTAACAGGTATTTTACAAGCGAATGCGACGAGTATGGGTCAACTCGCACTCTTTAATGAAGACCTCGATGCGTTTATCGTTTTAGGTAGTGATCCGGATCTGAGAAGTTTCTTGTGGAATTTCTATGGGGAAGAAGTAACCTTACGTGGATTCTTTGTGTTAGATGAGGGTGACTTTGTTGTGCTAGCGGTAACGGAACGTGTTGAAACTGAAGTTTCTGTAAGCCTTCCTGAAATGCAGTTATTAGATGAAGGTACGCGGGTCCGTGTCGAAGGATATTTACTAACCTATGTGGATGGTATGGTGTATTTAATCAACGATACCGGAATGATTCCAATTTATGGGATGGTAGAACCGTTTGCGATGAGCCGTGTTGGGTATAGAATGTTGGTTTACGCTGATTTGATTGAAGTTGACGGTGTGATGATGCTTGATGTGGATGGCTTAAACATTCTTGAACAAGGGGCTGACAGCATCTCTGAGTTCTTACCGATGAGTTTGAGTAGTGATATTGGTAGTCTTTATAATTTAGACAATAATGGCATGTTAAACCGAAGCTTTAGATATCAAATTGAAGGTACGGTGACGGTAGAATCAGGCGTTTACTTCTTAGAGAGTAATGGCCAACAAATAGAACTTGTTGATCCCTTTGGTGCTTACGATTTAGACTTATATGTAGGCGATGTTTTATCGCTTAACATAATCATTACCTACAATGTTAATAGCAACGGAGACTTAATCGTTATCATCCTTCCTATATAGTTTTGTGTATCACCGGCTCCTAGGGGAAACCCTAGGAGTTCTTTTTTTAGCTTAACAACTTGAGGGTGTTCGCTTATAATGAAAACTAAGGAGGTGTTCAGATGCCAAAAGAACTGACCGATAAACAAAAGCGTCAAGTGATTTTGATTGAGATGTTGGAAGCGCAAATTGAAAAAGGCCTTTTTCCTGAGGCCAATGAAACGATGCGGCAAGCCGCACCGCTCGATCCTAAAAATGGTCTGATTTGGTGGTGGAAGCTACATCTTGAGTTTCGTGCTAAAGATATGAGTGAGCTGGCGAAAAAAGCAGGGGTAACTTCGCACAGTCATTTTTATAAAGCGGAACGGCTCGGAGATAAAAACTTAAAAGAAAAGTGTCGTTTGCTTCAGTTTGAAGTGAAGCAGTATCAGGAAACTGACACCGATCAAAAAGAAGAGAAACGATTACAAAAGCGTTATGAGCAACGTAAAAAGCAACGCGAGCTTGTTCAAGCAGTGAAACGTTTGCGGATTTTACTTTATGTGATGCAATCTATCTTGCTTGCGGTGTTACTTGTGTTTATTGGAATCAATGTTGAACGGTGGTTTTTTTATCCGCTGGTGTTAACGGTGGTGGTGAGTTATTTTGTGACTTATTATGGACTTGATAAGCTTGCCTATGTGTATCCTGAAAACCGTTTGGTATATATTATCAGTGTCGTTGGCAGTTATGTCGGCAATGCGATCTTTTGGATGTTGCTAACGGTGAATACCTATTTTAGTTTGGCGGGACTGTTTTTTATGATTGTTTCATTTAGCAATGTGTTACATGTGCGCAATAAAGTTTCAGAGACAGTAATGATGGTTGAAAAAATAAAAGTTCGTGAGAGACAAAAAGAAGGCGTTGCTCTGGACGAATACGACGAGGTGTAAGATGGATTTTTTGAATGCTTGGTGGATGGTTGGGCTGGCGCTATTTGTGATGCTTTTTGTACTTAGTCAGTCGGTATTTTTCTTAGTCAAAGCGGTGAAGCGTGCACGGTATTTAGAGATTGATTCAAAAGATATTAAACGCACCATCACCTCAACGATGGTCTTTAGTATCGCACCATCGATGGCGATTTTGATTGGACTGCTCGCGCTTTCTAAAGTATTAGGGGTGATTGTCCCGTGGATGCGTTTAAGTGTTTTAGGGGCGGTAACGTATGAGTTACCAGCGACGGTGAATGTGGTTGAGGGTGTTTTTAACGCGTCGATTGGAACCCGTATTGCTGATCCACAGATTTTTGTGACGGTGCTTTGGGTGATGACGCTTGGGATTATTCCACCGCTGATTATTATTCCGCTTTTTTTAAAACGGATACAAGGTCGCGTTCAAAACGTGCATCAAAAAGATCGTCGCTGGGGCGAGATCTTTATGAGTGCGATGTTTTTAGGGATGATTTCAGCGTTTTTAGGCTATGTGGTGGCGCCGAGAGAAGATGCTGTGACCGGTGAGATGTATATATCTTTTTTGGCGATATTTACGCTTTTAAGTTCGGCAATGTTAATGGTGATTTTTGGGATAGTTATTGAAAAGTATAAACAGGCGTGGTTAAGAAACTATGCGTTGTCGTTCAGTATGCTTATATCGATGGGGCTTGCGATTCTTTATGCCTTTATGGGGGTGCGGTAATGTATAAATCTTATCAAGACCGCGTGCATTTTTATGGACGTATCTGGATGGTTTCGGCACTTGTGATGATGTTGTCGATTCCGCTCATTATAAGTATCGTGCTTGGCACTTGGCCTGAACCTGGTCCGTTTATTCGCGGCTTTATCGCTACGGCGATTGTCTTTTGGGCGGTGACGACGATTGAGGTGTTTACCTTTTCCCCGATGCTCGGGAGTGCGGGGACTTATTTAGGGTTTACAACAGGGAACTTAACGAATTTAAAAGTTCCATCGGCCTTACAGGCGATGGAAGCGTTAGAGGTTGAAGCGGGTAGTGAAAAGGCTGATGTTATCTCAACGATTGCGATTGCTTCAAGTACGATTGTGACGACGTTGATTATTGCTTTAGGGGCGGCTTTGCTTTTACCGCTGACGCCGGTATTAGAATCTGAAGTTTTACAGCCGGCTTTTGATAATATTATTCCGGCGCTCTTTGGGGCGTTAGGGGTAGCATTTATTGCGAAGGCTTGGAAGATTGCGATTGCACCGATTGCGTTTATGTTGGTTCTATTTTTAGCGGTGCCCGGCACGACTGATATCGTTGGGGTTTTGGTGCCGGTTGGTGTGATTATAAGTGTGAGTGTTGCAAGAATACTTTATAAACAAGAAAAACTATAGGAGTTGGAAAGCATGTGGATACTGTATAGTGTATTAGGCATACTTTTGGTACTTATCGTTGTTTTGGTGGTGCGCACGTCAAAGTTTGTTCCGCTTGAAGGTTATCAAAAAGGGGATGACTTGCCTAGCGTTGATGAAAAGCGTTTGATTGAATCGCTGCAAGCGATGATTCGGTTTAAGACGGTTTCATACCGCGAGAAAGAAAAAGTCGATAGAGCGGAATTTCAAGGGTTTCGTGATTATTTAAAGACGCGTTATCCGAAAATATTTGAAATTGCTAAGTATCGTGAGATCGGTGAGAGCGGGATGTTGTTTCATCTTAAAGGGAAAAGCAGTGAGAAGCCAGTCGTTTTGATGTCACATTATGATGTCGTGCCGCCAAACGGCACGTGGAAACATGGGGCTTTTTCAGGCGATATTATTGATGAAAAAGTGTATGGACGCGGAACGCTTGATACGAAAGCGACGCTTTGTTGTGTGATGGAGTCGGTTGAAAAGTTGTTGAGTGAGAAGTTTACGTTTCATTCGGATTTTTATCTTGCCTTTTCAGGCGATGAAGAGATCCGTGGGCCGAGTGCGGATGCGATTGTTCAGGTTTTAAAAGAAGAGGGTGTCCGTCCTTATCTTGTGCTTGATGAAGGAGGGGCGGTTGTTCAGGATATTTTCCCTGGGGTTAAAAAAGAAAGCGCGGTGGTTGGGCTTGCCGAAAAAGGTGGCCTCAACTTAAAAATTACTGCCAAAGCTCAAGGAGGTCATGCGTCAACACCAGCAAATGATATGCCGGTCAGTGATTTAGGCCGCGCGATTCATGATTTGCATAAGGGACAACTCTTTAAGATGAAAAAAACCGAAGCAACTTCTCGGATGTTCGATCAAGTGGCGCGGTATTCGGATTCGTTTATGATCCGGATGATTTTTGCGAACTTGTGGTTGTTTTTCCCACTTGTGAAAATGCTTGCGAAAAAGCAAGGGGGTCAGCTTGCGTCGCTTTTACGCACGACCCAGGCGTTTACGGTGATGGAAGCGAGTGACGCCTATAATGTTTTACCGAGTGAGGCATCGATTGGGATTAATTACCGGTTATTAACGGGTGAGACGGTTGAGGCTACGCTCGCAAAAATCAAAAAACGGATTGGTCAGTATGACTTTGATTATGAAGTCATTTATGGTGCTGGACCGACGGAGATTTCTAAGGTTGATGGGTCGTATGAACTTGTCAAGAAAACCATTCATGAAATCTTTGGCGATGTTGCGGTGGTTCCTTATTTAATGATGGCGGGAACGGATTCGAGATATTACCACGCGATCAGTGAACATGTTTATCGTTTTTCACCGATGCACATGAGCAAAGAAGAACTTGCTACAATCCATAGTACGGAGGAAGCGATTCGTATTGAAGAACTTGTGAAGTGTCACCAGTTCTATGTACAATTAATTAAAAATGTGGTTTAATAGAATTTGGTGATGACAATGAACGAAAACATGTTTGAAAGAAAACCGACAAAACAGAGTGAACAAACCTTTAAACCGGAAAAGACAATTGCTAAAACCGTGACGACGAGACGTTTTGGATTTCATGTCATCGGTCGCTTTTATATGGTCTTTTATCTGGCGCTAATTATTTATCTTGGCGTTATGTTTATTGTTGATGTTCGGTTTCAATCGGTCTTTGTGATTTTAACGATTGGTTATTTTTTGATTGTTTTGTTAAACGTTTTGCAAGCGAGACAAACGGAAGTACTTATGACAGACCGAAGATTTATTTATAAAGATTTGATGACGGGAAAATCGAAAGATATTCCCTTTGAAACGGTTTTGAATGTTTTGCCGGTTTCGCCTTGGGTTGGGAAACTATTTAAGTACGGTTATGTTGATTTGGTATTAGAAACACAAGTCAATGTCGAAAGAATCCATGGTGTTGTTGATGCACATGCATTTTCAGATAAAGCAATGCAAGCACTTATTGCGCATGCTAAGGCTACGAATAAAGGCCCGAGAGCCTAGTAAAGGAGGATTGTATGGACTGGTTAGAAAATGTAAGAGACAGAATTGAAAAAGAAGTGGAAAAGTTTAAAGGCGAACTCGATAAGTACAAGCCAAAAGAGTTAGAAGATGTTCTTGACGATTTCGAAAAAGAGATTGAGGCATTAAAAGATAAGGTCGAGAAGTATAAACGTAAGCAAAAAGAAACTGAGTTAGAAATTGAAGAGAAGAAGCGTCAAAAGAAACTAGCCATTAAGCGCTTAAAACAAATGAAGAAGTAAATATATAAGGCACCCTTAATGCGGATTAAGGGTGCCTTGTTTTTTATAAAAAGCTTGAAATAGTGCCGTTTTTTTATAATGAAGGTGAATATGTATAGGAAGGATAGATCGGTATGTTAAAAAAATATGCTAGTCTAGGTTTGATGTTTTTGATCATCGTGACACTTTCTTGTGATTTAATGGGAGACTCAAATATAATACAGATATTAATTTAGATATAGACTTTGATGATGTGTTACCGGTTTTTGTTGTTGGGATAAGTATTACGGCAGAACAAACGTATGATATCGATGAGTTTGAACTTAGTGATATCGGTGTTGTGGTAGAGCGGTCAAATGGTGAAGAGGTAACAATCCCGTTCACGCTTGATTTGGTTGATGAAGCACACCGGGATTTACTCGATGAAGTGGGGACGCATACCATCCGTGTGAATTATCAAGCGTTTAATGCTGAGTTCACATTAACCTTGACTGAAGAGGCAGTCTATGAAATTGTCTTTATAACGTATGATGGACATCCAATTGATCCAATCACGGTAATCGCAGGTGAACCGATTCCTGAATTACCGGTTTTAACTGCGGAGGGTCATATTTTTAAAGGCTAGCAAAGTGAGTATTTTGATGGATTTGTAGAAGTTGGTTTAATTATGCCAGAACAAGATTTAGAATTTTTCGCGGTTTGGGAGCCGATGGTGTTCATGATCACTTTTGAAACGGGGATCGATTTAGAAATTGATTCACTTCAAATCGAGTTTAATCGTTAACCGCAGCTTCCAGAACCTGAACAAAATGGATACAAATTTTTAGGATGGCAAGTCAAAAAGCCTTGGTACATGAGTTCTATGTCGAAGAAGGAAAACTGCCTTAATAGGTCAAGGAGCAACCCATCAGTTTGGGTCGCTCCTTTTTTATTCAATGAGTGGGACAAAACGGCAGCCACCGAGACTAGTCTTTTTTGGTGCGCTGTTGACCTTTTCTATTTTTAAGAGTTCTTGAAACCAATGACTTCCAATCGGGATGAGCATCGTGCCACCTTCTTTGAGTTGTGCGAAGAGTGTTTTTGGAAGTTTTCGTGCCGCGGCAGTGACGATTATTTTATCGTAGGGTGCATGCTCTTTATTGCCCAGTGAGGTTTGGTTTAAATGAAAGTGTATATTGGTGTAATTAAGTTTTGTGAGGATTCTTTTCGCTTGATGCATCAGCGGTTCGATGCGTTCGACGGTATGAACCGTTTCAGCAAGTTTTGCAAGGATAGCTGTTTGATAGCCTGACCCAGTGCCGATTTCTAAAATAGTATCGGTAGGTTTTATGTTTAACGCTTCGGTCATGAGGGCAACGATGTAAGGTTGTGAGATGGTTTGATCGTTACCGATATCGAGCGGTGAATCTTCATAAGCATAGTGCGCTGCGTGTTTTGGTACAAAGTTTTTACGGTCAACGGCTAAAAAGGCATTGAGCACACGCTTGTCGTTGATGTTTCGATGTTTGATTTGAGTGTGAACCATCGCTTTGAGATTGTCGCTCATTTTATCCCTCCTCAGCCTTATTATAAAAAAATAAGATTGGAAAGCCAATCTTATTTCAAGTTATCGTATTGTTCTTTAATCGGGATGGTGTCGTGATTTTCGTGTTGTAAGATTTCACCTTCCCAAGTTCTTATGGTAAAGAAGCCTTGACCGCGTGAGATTAAGTACTGCGGTAACATCGGGGTTTTTTTTTTTTTGCCTGGAGCGTTGACAATGTAGGTTGGAATTGCCATACCTGAAGTGTAACCGCGTAAGTATTCTAGAATTTCTAAACCGTCATCTAGTGAGGTTTTTAAATGATGCGTTCCTTGTACGGTTTTAGCATGGAAGATGTAGTAAGGTCTGACTCTGATTTTTAGCATTTCATGGTTTAAGACACGCATTACAAACTTATCGTTATTGATACCATTGAGTAAGACCGCTTGATTTCCTAGTGGAATCCCTGCGTTAGCAAGTTTTTCTGCGGCTTGTTTTGCTTCTTGGGTAATTTCCATCGGATGGTTGAAATGGGTGTTGATGTAAATCGGTGGGTATTTTTTTAAGATATTCACGAGACTGTCGGTAATTCTTTGAGGCATCGTCACAAGAGTTCTTGAACCGATGCGAATCATTTCAACATGTTCGATGGCATGGAGTTCGGATAAAATCCAATCGAGTTGTTTGTCAGAAAGGGTCAGCGGGTCACCACCGGTGACTAAGACATCTCGTATTTCTGGGGTATCTTTAATGTATTGAATGGATGCTTCAATTTCTTTACGCGGTGCCATTTCATCTTCATGACCGATGTTTCTTCGGCGCTGACAGTGTCTGCAGTACATCGCGCATTCATTGATAACGTTGATGATTAAGCGGTCTGGATAACGCCGTGTGATGGTTCCTGCTGGGTTGGTGAACTCTTCATTCATCGGGTCGAGGGGGGCATCTTTATCAGCGAGTTCGAGTTTGTTTGGCACCGATAAAAGTTTGATTGGGTCAAACATATCGCTTGGGTCAATCAGGGATAAGTAGTACGGTGAAATTGACCAGCGATACAGTTTACTTATCTTTTGAATGGCTTCGATTTCATCTTCTTCTAAATGAATGATGTCTTTTAATGTATCAACATTATCGACTCTATGTTTAAGTTGCCATTTGTAGTTGTCCCAGTCTTCTCCTGTGGCGTTTAAGCGTTTCATGATATGTGCTTTACGCGCTTTAATCACAGTTTCATGTTTTAAACCAGTTGGGATGGTTTTGCGTGCTTCGGTATAATCTTCAATGCGTGATTTTAAGGTTTCAGCACGCTTTAAAGATATTTCACGTGAGTTGCTAATCATGCAATCATCCTTTCTTTTCATGAGTTCTGTAAATGCATACTTTAACATTATAGTATAAATAGTCAATACATGCAAATCGTCTCAATTGACACGTTATAAGAGTCACGTTATAATCAAGGTAAAGTCACTTGGGATGGGGGAACTATGAATCTAAAAATGGATCCTTATATGTTGCTTAGCATTGTTAATACGAAGCTAAGAAATCGTTATCGCACGGTCGCTGAACTAGCTGAAGAAGAAGCCCTTGATCAAGCGCGCCTTTTAGAAGCGTTGAAAAAGATTGGTTATAGCTATAATGATCAGACCAATCAGTTTGTAGGTGAAGCCAATGAAGATCATTGAGCAAGCGATTGAGGCTGCATTAGCCTACCAAGAAGCAGTGCAAAACGCTGAATCATCTTCACCACTAAGGCATGTTCCAGATAAAGCTGTCTTTAGAGCAAAACGTAAACTTCGCAAATGCTTAGAAGCGATGCCACATGCAATGTTACTGACATTATGTGAGGCAAATGCTTTGACAAATCAATGCAGTTTAATGGATAAACAAGCGATTATTGAGTCAGTGTTTAAACATCCAAACATCCCTAGTTTGTTAGAAAAGACAAGAAGTCTTTACCAAGATTTTACATAATGATACCTTGCTAAACATAACACTTTGATTTATAATAGGATTAGATAATTAAGGGGGACACTGTTCATGCATGAAAACGGTCTTACTTTTACGAATGAGCGTTCTTTTTACACACTAAAATAGTTTTTTTTAGTGTGTTTTTTAATGCTTGAATAGGTACTGTTTTATATAGTTGGTTATAACGCCTAACGGCGAATAAAATATAACAAGAAAAGAGAGGAGGAAGTCGGTAAATCTTTAGATGCCGACGGACAAAAATTTATGAAGATTAGTTTTAAGAAACTATTCATGCTTTTCTTACTCATGGGTGCAGCATTTGCATTAACTGCCTGTGAGGATGTAGAAGGTATTGAAGGACCAGAAGGACCTCAAGGAGAAACAGGAGAACAAGGACCTCAAGGAGAAACAGGAGAACAAGGACCTCAAGGAGAAACAGGAGAACAAGGACCTCAAGGTGAACAAGGTGAGCAAGGGCCAACTGGACCTACAGGACCACAAGGACCAGAAGGTGAACAAGGTGAACCTGGTGAACCTGGTGAACCTGGTGAAGATGGTGAACCTGGTGAAGATGGTGAACCTGGTGAAGATGGTGTTGATGGTAAATCTGCATTTGATCTTTATTTAGAATTGTTCCCAGGATATGATGGTGACGAATTTGACTGGATTTATGATCATGTCAAAGGAAACCTGATCCTTGATGTTGACTTTGATCTTGATGGTGGCGTATTCCCTAACTTTGATTATGGTTGGAGAGCTTTCCTTAATGATTGGGAAGGTACTGCTGGTGGATTATCAGTGGTTGATGGTGAGCTTGTATTAATGCTTGACAACATCAACACATGGGAAAACTGGCAAATTCAAATTATCCAAGATGCCTATGCTTTAGGTACAGGTGAGGATAATGAAGGTTCAATCGACTTTGAAGCTGGTGAAACCTATCGTGTTACTTTTGATGCTCGCGCAAGTGTTGAAGGTGAATTTACATTAGCGATCGGTCATGCTGGTGGTGGATGGACGCCTTACCATGTCGAAACTGGACTTGAAGTTACCAATGAAATGGAAACTTTTGAAGTAGAGTTTACATTAGATGCAGAAGGTGACTTTGATGTATTGGCTCAGTTCAAACTTGAAATGGGACTTTTATTCTCAAATGAAGACCCAGGACAATATTTTGTACTTGACAATGTGATGATTGAAGTATTAGATGACGATACATTTGTTGATGCTGAGTTAATCGTTAACGGTGAGTTTGATCAAGCACTTGATTTTGAGATCGACTACGTTATGAAAGGTGATGTACTTCCTGAAGACATTCCAGAGCCTTACAAAGCTGGTTATGTATTCTACGGATGGTTCTACGACGCTGCATTTACAGAAGCGGTAGAAGCTGAAGATGTCGTGCTTGAAAGCATTACATTATATGCGAAGTTCATCCCTGAAAACACAACGTATACATTTGACTATGATGTTTCTGATGTATTATTTGCAGAAGCAAAACCGACGGTTGTTCCTGTAAGCATTATGCCAGAGGTACTTGGTGACCAAGGTTACGATAGCGTACGCTTTGTGATCGATGCACCTGCAGGTATGTACTTATGGGCAACGGATTCTGAAGACAATACATACGATGTTGCAGATTTAGGATTCTGGGGACCAGCTTCAGGATTTGAAATCGCAGCTGATTATGAAGCAACGACTGAGTTTACTGCATTCTTCTATGAAGCAGGAACTTATGAAATTACATTTATGCTTGTAGATCTTGACGATGACGATGCTGTCTTAGTTGAGTATACAATGACTATTGAAGTTGAAGCTTCAATGACAGCGCAAGAGTTCTTAAGCGCTGATGATGGGGATCATTTCTTTGGTCTCTTCCAAGTTATTGATACGTATTACAACATGGTTGTTGCAGTAGATGAAGCGGGTGAAGGAATCTCGATTTATTTACCTGGTGGATATGCAGACTATGAAGCTGGAGATTTCATCTTTGTTAATGGTGAAAGAGACTCGTTTAGAGGTTTAATCCAAGTAAGTTCTGGCGCTGATATTTATGACTTATCAGAATACCCAGTCACACTTACAGACTTTACAGCAGTTGAGTTTGATATTAAAGGTTTAGACTTTAGTGATAACGCAGTTATGCTTCCAACGCAAAACAATATCATTCATATTGATGAGCTTGTTATTACAGAAATTAGTCTTGATCACCATGGAAACTTAATCGCAACGTTCTATGATACAGCAACTGGAAACACGATTGGAACACGTTTAGATTCAAGAGCTGTTGGTTCTGATGATATTATCGACCCAATCTTTGAGAACTTTGAAGCTGGTGACGTAATTAATATCGAAGGTGCTATTATGGGTTGGTTTAACGGTCCACGTATTATTATTACGGATGCAGACCAAGTTGAAGCTGCTACATTATCGGCAGAAGGATTAGAAGCACACTTAACACGTACATTCTATCCAGGTAGTGAAACGGATGAAGACGTAACATTACTAGATGAGTATGAGTTCTTTGGTGCAGAGTTTGATGCTACATGGACTTCAAGTGATGAAGCAGTTATTGATTCATCAACTGGTGAAGTGACCCGTCCAGCATCTGGTGAAGCAGACGCAGTTGTTACATTGACAGCAACAATTACTGGTGCTGATGCCTATGAACTTATTATAACTTACGATGTAACAGTTCTTGCACATCCAGCAGAGCCAGCAACTGATCCTGAAACTATAGTATGGGAATTCACAGAAACATTTGAAGAATTTGAAGGTTCAGGAACATCATACATTACTGAAACCTTTACAAGTCTTGCTACAGATGTTGAGTTTTCAGTTACTGAGGCACGTAAAAACTTAGGCGGATACGAAATTGATGGTGGTGGAATTATGTTACGTGTTCCTGGTAACATTGAAGCTACGATCGAAGGTGGAATTCAACATATTTCTATCGATATCCTCATGGGATTCACTGGTGGAAGCCCAGCAGATCGTACAGTTGAAATTTACATTAATAACGAGTATGTTGGTTCACACACCCTTACCTCTACAGATGTTGAAACACTAGTTATCGTTGATCTTGACATCGAAGGTGAGTTTGACTTGGAAATTCGTACTGCTGGTACGAGTGGTCGTCAAATAGTTCTAAATAACCTTAAATGGGTTAGTTATGAAGAAAACGGAAACGGCGACGAATAATTAAGATATGTTTAATAAAAAATACCTCAGTCCTTAGGGACCGAGGTATTTTTATTATTGAAAGAATAAATATAAATTGATACCTACTAATAAGATGACGCTTAAGAATATGATGCTTATTTTTAACAAGTTTTGTTTGCTGTTACGCCTTACTGCATCCATATTCGCATCGTCATAATATCGAATATAGGTTGATTTTGAGAGTATTTTAGGGTGCAAATGCCTAACGATCAAGTAAGCCGATCCAATCCCGAGTAAACCCGCAAAGGCGAAATAGATATAATATTCAGAAAGCCATTCAAATAATGCAATATTTGATAAAAAGGATGTATTGATTTCAAACAGGGCCGTTGGAAGTAAAAAGGCAATCGCGATCGCTAATACATAAAATCCTGCTTTCAAGAATTGTTGTCTTATGCCGTAGAAGAAGAGTTTGCGCTCAAAACGTTTATCAAGTGGGAAGGCTAAGTCTTCAACGCTTTGTTTATGACTTAAATCAATCGTTTGTGTATAGAGTTTTTTGTTAAAAGTATAGTGAACATCAATCAGAGGTCTTGCCAGTAAAATTGATTCGAAACTAACCGTTTTCTTAAGCTTCTTAATTTTCCTTGGCTTATCAAAAACCGTCTTGATTTCTTTTTCGATGGTTTTACGCAAAGTGTTTTGATCGATCGGTTGTTCAAACTCAAACGGATAGTTTCGATTGCCAATTTCAAACATAAGATCTCTTAACGTGTGAATCGCGCGATATTTATGGGTTTGTTTTTCGATGGCGTTTTTTGTAATTGGAATTGATTTATCCACCCAAGATTTATGTTTTTTCTTTTTTTGAATGGTCTTTGGAACTTTAACCGTACCGGTTCGCTTAAGTCCTTTCCGAACCGCGCGTTTCTTTTCAACCGTTTTTTCGATAACTTCGACATCAACGACACGCTCTTTAAAGCTGAGCGTTGCGTCATAGTCATATAAAGTTTCTAGTGGGAAGTGAATCGTCACATCAAAGCTATCTTTTGTGACGTGCTCTGAGAAATCACTATCGATCGCTAAACTTGTTTTCATTCGGTTTAACATCTTTTCAAAGTATTCATCAATTGG
>SKGE01000086.1 GCA_007117625.1 Candidatus Izemoplasma sp.
AGGTATAAGTTTGTCGTGCCTAAAAACGTTGAAAAAGTTTGGAAAAAGAGCGCAAAGCCTACGGGCTTATCATCCTCATAGACAAGTAAAACTTCAGCAGCTTTTTGTACAAAAAGCGCATCGTGGAGGATGGTTTTAGTTGCGATGACCTCATCAAGCATTTCTTCATAAACCGCTAGGGATTTAATAAAATATAAGATTAAGTCTATATCTTGTGCATTTGCAAATCGTATCGTTAATTTATTTTTCATAACATCAATCACCTTTCAGTTATGTTCGTTATTAATATCATATCAATTTTTATTAGAAAAGTAATCGTAATTGTTGCATTTCTTTGATTTTATGTTATATTTAAATTACCCCCCCTATACGGGGGTAAAAAATAGGAGGTTCTTATGAAAACAATAACATTGAGCGTTACCGGAATGAGCTGCGGTGGATGTGCCGCTAGCGTCAAACGTGTATTAGATAGTACTGAGGGTGTTGTGGCTATTTCAGTCAATCACGAAGAAGACAGTGTCATACTTAAATATGCCGAGACAGAAGTTACCTTAGATTCGATTATAGATAAAATAGAGAAGCTTGGATACAAAGCAGAAGTGATGCACTAATGGAATCAAGATTTATTATAACAGGCATGTCATGCGCTTCTTGTGCCGCTTCGATTAATAGCGTTTTAGAACACACCGACGGCGTGCAGGATGTTAAGGTCAACGTTGTCAACAATACCGCTGATGTAACCTACGATGAGACAATGATTGATGCAAACGGTGTTGCTAAAGCGATTGAAAGTGCGGGCTATGGTGCAAAACTCAAAAATGATTCCGAGCAAAGAGTTGGATTCCATGTCGAAGGTATGACATGTGCTACCTGTGTAAACAACGTTGAGAAAGCCTTAAAAAAACTTGATGGTACAGCATCGGTAAGTGTTAATCTAGCAACTCACAAAGCTTTGGTTGCATACGATACCGAAAAGCTTAAAATATCAGACTTAAAAAAAGCGGTTCAAGATGCTGGATATCATATGAAGTTAGAAGAAGAAATTACTGATGAAGATGACCCTGAAGTTATCGCAATGGAAAAAGCGAAGCGTAGAATGCTTAAAGCAGCGGTAATCGCAACAGTTGTTATGACAATGATGGTTATTGAAATGTTTGTGATACAGCTGCCATCGATTTCTTTGTTTAATATGGAGTTTTCACTTTATACTATAATCACAGCTATTTTAGGAGCACCCGTAGTATTTTATTTAGGCTTTCATGTGCATAAAGGAAGTTTTAAATCTCTGAAAAACCTATCGCCCAACATGGATGTTTTAGTGTCGTTAGGATCGATGCCACCGTATATCATCGGTTTAATGGGACTATTTTTACCAGTCACAACCTTTATTGAGATGGCTACAACGATTATGACCTTTCATTTAATTGGGAAATACTTAGAAACGCGCGCTAAAGGTAAAGCCTCCCAAGCAATCAAGAAGCTTGTCGAACTTGGTGCGAAGCAGGCAAGGATTTTGATTGATGGTGAAGAGATTGAGGTGATGACATCAGAACTCTCTAAAGGTGACATCATGGTAATTCGGCCTGGGGAGAAAATTCCTACCGATGGTGTCATCAAAGATGGCGAATCGATGATTGATGAGTCTATTGCAACAGGAGAGTCAATGCCAGTTAAACGACAAAAAGGTGATGAAGTCATCGGAGCGACCATCAATAAGCAAGGAGCTTTAAAAGTAGAAGTCACAAAAACTGGAAAGGAAACGTTCTTGTCACAAGTGATTAAACTTGTTGAAGAGGCTCAAGGGTCAAAAGTGCCGATTCAAGAGTTTGCTGATAAGGTTACAGGCTATTTTGTGCCTATAATTATGTTACTGACCGTTTTAACCTTTTCTTCTTTCTTAATCTTTACAAACTTCCACGTTACGATTATGGAGACAATGTCTTTTTTACCATGGGTAAATCCAGATCAATCACCACTCGTCCTTGCTTTTGTCACTGCGACGGCTGTCCTTGTTATCGCTTGTCCTTGTGCGCTTGGACTCGGAACCCCGACCGCTTTAATGGTTGGAAGTGGCTTAGGTGCTGATAACGGGATATTAATTAGAAATGGTGAAGCCGTTCAAACATTAAAAGATGTTAAAATGATTGCCTTTGATAAAACTGGAACGTTAACATATGGTCGTCCCGTGGTTACCGATATCATCACGGACAAAATTACTGAAGACGACTTTTTAACAGTTGCAGCTTCACTAGAAATGAATAGTGAACACCCACTTGGTCAAGCAATGGTAAATAGTGCGAAAGAAAAAGAGTTAAAATTGCAAGAACCAAATAAGTTTGAAGCCATAAGCGGCAAAGGAATACAAGCAGTATTAGAGGGTGACACGTACTTGATTGGAAATCCAAAACTCATGGATGACAACGAAATTTCTTACGACAAACATACAAAAGAAATTGAACGATTAGAAAAAGAATCAAAAACCGTTATGATTCTTGCCAAAAACAAAAAAGCACTTGGTATTATCGCGGTTTCAGATGAAATTAAAGATAACGCTAAGTCAGTCATTCAAGCACTTAACAAAATCGGTATTAAGACTGCAATGATTACTGGTGATAATCAACGGACAGCTGAAGCAATTGCTGACAAACTAGGCCTGACTCATGTCATTGCAGGTGTGTTGCCAGAGGGCAAGGTCGATGAAGTTAAATCATTACAAGAAAAATTTGAGCTCGTTGCGATGGTAGGTGACGGAATTAATGACGCACCAGCCCTAAAACAAGCAAATGTTGGGATTGCTTTAGGGACAGGTACTGATGTTGCAATTGAGGCAGCAGACGTCACGTTAATTCGTGATGATTTACATCTCATTATTAGTTCAGTGGTACTATCAAAAGCGATTTTTAGAAAAATTAAAGAAAACTATTTTTGGGCCTGGTTCTATAATGCAGTGGCGATTCCATTTGCAATGTTTGGTTTATTGCATCCAATGATTGGTGCTGCGGCTATGTCAGTGAGTTCACTGAATGTTGTCTACAACTCACTTCGACTTAAAAAGAAAGAGATTGTTACAAAAGAGGTTGCTTATGAAGGATAATAAAGCCGCGCTCAACCTATTAAAAACAGCGCGTGGACAAATCGAGTCGGTGATAAAAATGACTGAATCTGAACGGTATTGTGTGGATATCGCTAATCAAGTTTTAGCCACGATTAGTTTACTTAAAAAAGCAAATTTAAATATTTTAAAAAATCACATTGAGACATGTGTGAAAGAGTCTTTTGAAGACGGGACTCAAGAAGAAAAAATTGAAGAAGTCATTCAAATCCTAGGAAAATACTTAAAATAATAAAGAAGTGTGGATTATTACTCCACACTTCTTATTATTTTTTCTATTGCGACAGAACTTAAGACTTTACCTTGTGACACAACGCGATCATTGATAACTAGACCCGGTGTTTTCATTACGCCATAATCAGCGATTTCATTGATATCGGTGATTTTTTTGATCGTAGCTTTCATGTCTAAACTATCAACAGCTTTTTGAGCATTTTCTTCTAAAAAAGCACATTTTTTACAGCCTTTACCCAATACTAAAATAACCATAGCTTCATACCTCCTTTATATAAGAATAAATCCAGCAATTAGACCTGCGAACGCGGATAACATGATGACTAATGTGAAATACGTAAAACCACGTCTCCAGCCAATCACTTTCGTAATTACTATCATGTTTGGAATACTAAGTGATGGTCCCGCTAGAAGCAGTGCAGTGGCAGGACCTAAATGCATCCCATTGTCGAGCAACGCTTTAACAATAGGAACTTCCGTCAGCGTTGCAAAATAAAACAAGGCACCAAACATTGATGCTAATGCATTTGTCCCATAAGTGTTTGAACCAACGTATTGCACTAATAAATCTTCAGTGACTAAGGTATAAATCATTCCCGCTGCAAAAATACCGATGACAAAGAGAGGCAATATTCGTTTTGCCAAACTCAATGTTTCGGTTAACCACTCAAGAATTTGTGACTTGTCAAAGTAGAGTATGAGTTGGACAATTAGAAAAACAATTAAAGCAATTGTCGGAAGTGGTCGATAGACACCGAAAACTAAAATACCGATCAAGGTTATGAAAAACAATCCTCTTTGCCAAAATGGCTGAGATGTGTCATCAATATTTTGTTGTTCAAACATACTTTGATTCGCATCAATCGTTTCATGTTTTCTGAAAACGAGAAACAAGATAAGTCCGATTATAATCGAAAGCGTAATAGCTCCAATCACGCGAGCAATCGCTATGCCGCGACCTAAATCACTAAATGTTAACGTAAGTGCTAAGACATTAAGTGCGGGGCCTGAAAACAAAAAGGTAACTGCAGGTCCGAGCCCAGCTCCCTTTTTCCGTATACTCGCAAACATCGGTAAAACAGAGCAAGAACAAACAGCTAATACAATCCCAGAAACAGACGCTACACTATAGGCTCTTAGTTTATTTGAGGTAGGTCCTAAATGTTTTAAAATAGCACCTTGTGATAAGAAAACCACAATCGCACCAGAAATACTAAAAGCAATAAGTAAAGAAAAAATACGCATTAAAGAAAAACTGCCATCAGCGGTTGGGTAAAACGCATAATCTCTTAAAAATATAAGTCCTGCTAAAATAAGTTCCCATAAAAACTCTAAAAACTGTATCATGAATCGTTCGCTCCTTTTGATAACATGTTGCGTCTAATGATAAGATTATCTAGGGTACATGAAGGAACTCTTAAAGCATCATTTTTAAGTGTCTCCTCAAGCTGTGCAGTTTTAGCGATAAGTTCAAAGTAAGGTTTTAAAACCAAATCCTCCATAACTAAACTGTAGATCACATATTGTCCAACTTTTCTTGTTTCTACAATCTTATAATCCCTCATTTTAGTAAGGTGTTTTGATATTTTCGGTTGCGATAGTTGTAAAATTTCAGTCAGTTCACAAACACAATAATCGCGTTTAGTAAGTAAACTTATTAATCGCAATCTAGTTTCATCGCTTAAAAGTTTAAAAAGTATCATTAATTGTTCCATGATTCACCTCATATGTATATATGCGTATATAAGTATATACTAATATTGATTTTATCATCTAACCCTGAAAAAAGCAACAATATGTGCAAAAATTCAAAATGAAATGTAAGACATACTATAAAATTGTATTTTATAAAATATTTTTATAAATAAGCTTGTATAATTATAAAAATCTCTTAAAATATATTGATATAGCCATAAATACAGCACGAGGTGAGCGATATGATTAAATACATATTTTATAAAACGGTATTCTTAGGGTTTGTTTTATTTGCAATTTTATCGATTACTTACTACATAACAACGCTTGCGATGGTGATGATTTGGTCACCTTCAAGTCCTTTTTTAGGTGATGCAGCTATTGCATGGAGCCGGTACATCATTTATATAGAAGGTATTTTTTATCGCGGCGAGTGGGGCACGGTTGGAACTTATAACACTCCAGCATGGGAGTTTGTAGCTGACCGTGCTAAAATCACCTTGTTTATAAATTTTTCTGTCTTCTTTCTTTATGTGACAATCGGCATTGCCCTTGGCATATTTTCTGCGGTAAAAAACGGGAGTAAAGTTGAAAAAACAATCTCCAGTGTGACCCTTGCATACAGTGGTTTGCCAAGTTTTATTATCGTGTTTCCGCTCATTGTTATATTAGGATTTAGACTAGGATGGGTACCTTATTTATATCCCTATAATGCTACGGGGATAGATATATTAATAGGATTAATTATCCCTTTGCTTGCGCTATCAGGACAACCGATTGCAAGTCTTACACGAATGGTAAAAGCAGAGTTAGTAGAAGGGCTCGAATCTGAGTTTATGTTATTGACAAAAACTAAGGGACTCTCGAAAAATAAAGCATTATTTAGACATGCTTTTAGAAATAGTATTATTCCTGTTGTTCCACAAATTCCGCCGATTTTTGCCTTTGTATTGTTAAACTCATTTTTTGTTGAGATTTTTTATAATGTTAATGGGCTCGCGAAATTATTTTTAGATTCTGTCTATGAACCAATGATGGATTTTGGAGTATTCAATATTGATACTGAACTCGTCGGTGTTATTGTGACCTTTTACGCAATCGTCACTTTAAGCGTATCTTATATCGCTGATGTTTCCTTAGTTTTAATTGATCCAAGAATTAAACTTGGTTCTAAAGGTGTACGCAATCAAGCCACATAAAAAAGTCTTAGCAAATGTGCTAAGACTTTATCGTTTATCTTGGATACAAATCACCAATAATATCGGTTTCTAACATGGCACGACGCTCACGCTGTTTATTTACCAACTCACGATAATAGCGTTTGTTTTTAGCGATATTGTCCGTCATCTTAAAAATGTAATCTAAAAACGTTTCATCAGTAATCTTTTCTTCATGGTACTCAGTATGTAGTGCAAATAAATCATCACCTGTCATTGTCAATAGGTTATTTTGAGGGAAGTGGTGAAAGTACAGCTTCTCGTTTAGTTCTGGAATAAACTCTATTGAGATTTTTTCAGGATATTCTAGACGTTTGATTTTTTCTTTGTCAAAGTTGAATCTAAATTTAACTATAGGATAATCAAATCGTTCGAACTGTGCACGGACTTCTTCTGGAAATAGGTTCTCATCGAGTACGAGCATGCTATGATAATCAATGTCAAGTTGGTCGATTGTATCTTTTTGTAACTGTCGAATCGTTTCACGCGCAGTTTCCCATTCAGCAATGTCAAAAGTTTCCGTGACGCTGATTCGTTTTAGCAAATCAGTTTTAGATAAAAAGTCTTCGTTGCCAAACTCCACTTTTTCAATCCGAATTTCACCTTGTAAATCAATCGTTTTTACATCAACTTCTTCATAGTATTGTTCATCGTTTTTGTGATTAATAAACTTTCTAATAACAAGTTTCCCATCTTCAAAAATTTCAGCTAAATCAAAACCACTTTCACGGTAGTTAAAACGTTTCCAATAAACAATTTTAGGACGCATATATTTAACCCCTTTCATACTTTATAACTTCATTGTATCACTTCGATAAATCTGTATGCATTGATATACATTATAATTTTTATAAATATATCTTTGATACTTTATAGACGTATGTTTTTCAGTTTCATTTGATATAATATAATTAACAAGAATATAGAGGTGTCTATGAAAATATTAATTCGAGTTTTATTGATGGTTTTTCTCGTGTTAACGATGGTGACATCGACACGCGATGTTAGCACGAATGCTGGGCCTCCAGCAAATGTTGAGATTGAAATTATTAATATTGATGTTGCGTATTATTTTGATTTGTTAATTCAACTTGAAGAGCCTTTATCAAACGATGCAATGGATGCAGCATGGATTAGAATAGAAGACATCCGTAGCAGTGACTATCCTAGTATTTATTATACCAATGACTTCCCAGAGCAGCTCGTGCCTTTTCAAGACGCTGATAATTATGCCTCGAATACGCTTTATGGTGAAGTTGATTACTTCTACAGTATCTCGCAATTCGAAGGTGGCCAAAGCAATCGATATCGCTTATGGCTTGGTGTTCCAAGAATATTTAAAATAGTGATTGTTACAGAGCACGAAACAATTATAACCTCTGAACGCATTGAGATGGATCAGTTTGATTTTAGATTAACGTATGATTTAGAAGGTGTGGATCTAACGTCTGATCAGTTTTCTGTAGGAACAACGTCTGGATTTGTTGGTAATCCTTGGACCAATCCATCAACGATTTTCAACTTTCTTTTACGTGTGATTTTTACCATTTTAGTTGAGATAGGTATTTTGTTCTTATTTGGCTTCCGTAAAAAACGGACGTTCGTATTCGTGACTTTGATGAATGTTATCACACAATCACTGTTAACTCTATTTACGATCATGGCTTTTTATGCGACGAGATACAATGCCGTCACGGCACTTTTTATAACTTTTATTATCGGTGAGTTTTTCGTCTTCATTGTAGAAGGGTTTCTAGTTGGTACTTTTGTTAAGGAAAAAGCTTTATGGTACCGCTTGTTATATGTTCTAGTTGCGAACACTGTGACAATTATTTTTGGACTTTTCTTAATTGAATGGTTTTTATTCTTGCTTTAAGAAAGGAAGCGAATCTATGAACCGATATCAAGATAATTATGGAGTTATAGATTCAAAGATATACAATAAAATTCACCAACAAGTCATTTTGATTGTTGGTCTTGGTGGTTTAGGTGGGTATCTCGCGAATGGTTTTGCAAGACTGGGTGTTAAGAAAATTATTCTAGTTGACCACGATCGTTTTGAAACTAAAAATCTTAACCGTCAGTTGTTTTCTACCTCAGAGAATCTAAAGCGTTTTAAGGTCTCAATCGTCAAAGAAGCGATTGACTCAATCAATCCAAACGTAGAGGTGACTGCGATTGAACACCAAGTTCAATCGATAGAAGACCACCATTTTATTGGTGTCGATTGGATTGTTGATGCCGTTGATGACATCGAAACGAAATGTTATTTAGAAGCTTTGTGTCATAGATTTAATAAGCCCTTGCTTCACGGAGCCATCGGTGGTTGGTTTGGCCAAATTGGAATTATCGAATCACACCGTAGAATCTTAAAGCAATTGTATGAGCGCAAACAAAATGGTGCTGAAATGTCACAAAAAAGTCCGACTTTCATCCCGGGAGTTGTAGCACACATGATGCTTGCTGAATGGGTTAAGTATCATATAAATAAGCATAACAGTCTTACCAACTCAATACTTTTCATTGATTTATTTCATCACAAATACCAAACGATGCATTTTGAAACAGAGGTGTTTTGAGATGATTAAAGTATCTTTTAACGGTCTAATAAGGAGCAACCATCAACTTAAATCTTTTGAAACCACGGCAGAAACGCTGGGAGAACTGATTGAAAAAATTTTAGAGACATACCCAAAGATTAAATCCCTCGAAATCGATCAAGCGGTTATTTTTGTCAACCGAAAGCATATTCGTGGACTGTATCGAGAAAAGTACCAATTAACCCCAGGGGATGAGGTAATATTTACCAATTATGTCGGAGGTGGGTAGTAGACATGCATGGTGTCAAAATTGTTCAAATTGAAGCAGCTAAAACCAAGTCAGAAATATGCCGAGAAGTCTTACAGGATTTACCCGAATGGTTTGGTATTGAAGATGCGAATAAATCCTATATGGATGGGGTAAAAAACAAACCAATGTTTGCCGCATATCACCAACATGAACTTTTAGGATTCTACAGCATCGAAGAAGAAAACCAATATACACTGAACATGTATGTTTTAGGGGTAAAAAAAAGATATCACAAAGCAGGTATCGGACACGCGCTTCAGAAAGCGGTTGAGACTTATGCCATAGCGCATAAGTACAGATTTTTAATTGTTTTAACTTTAGCCGCAAAGCACCCAGATCAACATTACAAATTAACTCGAAATTTCTATAAAAAAGAAGGATTTTACCCTATTTATCAAAATGACACCATTTGGGATCAAAAGAATCCAGCTCAAATATACCTCAAACCTATTAATTAAAAACATTCTATTAAACCATTGTTTCATTTACTTTGCGAAGCATTTAGAGTAATATAAAACTATCAAGGACCAGACATTACAGCTGTAATACCTGGTCCTAATTAATTATAGGGAGGAACGTATGTCTAAGAAAGTAGAGAAGAAACTTACCAATGCGGTAGGAGCACCTGTCGCAGACAATGAAAATGCTATGACTGCAGGACCAAGGGGTCCCATGCTATTACAAGATGTTTGGTATTTAGAAAAATTGGCCCATTTCGATCGTGAGGTAATTCCTGAACGAAGAATGCATGCAAAAGGGTCAGGAGCTTTTGGTACCTTTACCGTCACACATGATATTACAAAGTATACCAAAGCTGCTATTTTTTCTGAGGTAGGTAAGAAAACAGATATGTTTGTGCGTTTTTCTACGGTTGCTGGTGAACGAGGGGCCGCAGACGCAGAACGAGATATCCGTGGTTTTGCCTTAAAGTTTTATACAGAAGAAGGAAATTGGGATTTGGTTGGAAACAACACACCAGTTTTTTTCATCCGTGATCCACATCGTTTTCCAGATTTAAATCGTGCAGTGAAGCGCGATCCATACACGAACTTGCGAAGTGCAAAAAATAACTGGGACTTTTGGACCTTGCTTCCTGAATCATTACATCAAGTGACTATTACCATGGGAGAACGTGGAATCTCTAAATCGTATCGCCACATGAATGGCTATGGTTCACATACATTTAGTATGATCAACAAAGCTAATGAACGTGTTTGGGTGAAGTTTCATTTAAAAACCAATCAAGGTATTGAAAACATGACAGATAAAGAAGCAGAAGACCTCATCGGAAAAGATCGTGAAAGCCACCAAAATGATCTTTTACAATCAATCGACAACAAAGATTTTCCAAGTTGGACGATGTACATTCAAGTAATGACCCAAGAAGAAGCAAAAAAGTTGCCATACAATCCTTTTGATTTAACGAAAGTTTGGTATAAAAAAGATTATCCGCTTATAGAAGTTGGACAAGTTGAGTTAAATAGAAACCCTGAAAATTATTTCCGCGATGTTGAACAAGCAGCTTTCAACCCTGCACATGTAGTCCCGGGCATTGGGTTCTCACCAGATAAAATGTTACATGGTAGATTGTTTTCATACGGAGATGCACACCGCTATCGTTTAGGCGTCAATCATAATCAAATTTCTGTTAATAAGGCTAAATCACCCGTCAATAGCTATCATCGCGATGGTCAAATGCGTGTCGATGATAACGCAGGTAGTCGGATTGGATATTGGCCTAACAGTGAAGCTGAATGGAATGATACAAAAACCTTAAAAGAACCACCCCTTGGATTAGAGGGAGATGCTTACAATTATGATTTTAGAGAAGATGATGATGATTATTTCACTCAACCTGGTAAACTGTTTAGATTAATGAGCAAAACTGAGCAGCAAGCACTATTTGATAATACCGCCAGACATATGGGTGATATTCCTAAAACGATTAAACTTCGTCATATCAAACACTGTTATATGGCAGATAAAGCTTATGGTGAAGGCATAGCTAAAGCGTTAAATATTCCTTTATCCGAAGCGATTTAATATGGTTATAAAAAAACTAACCTATATCGTTTTAGGTTCAATTTGCGTCGCGCTTGGCGCTACCGGGGTCATCGTGCCATTATTACCAACGACACCATTTTTATTGCTTGCAGGCTACTTTTACATTCGCAGCTCAAAACGTTTATACCACTGGTTAATTAATCATAAACTCTTTGGGTTGTATATCTATAACTACTTGACTTATAAAGCCATAGATATGAAATCAAAAGTAGGTCTCATTACGCTACTTTGGCTATCGATGGGAAGTTCGATGTATATTATGAAAAATATCTATATAACCATTTTATTAGTGTTTATCGGGCTTTGTGTCAGTGCGCACATCATTCTTTTAAGAACCTTGAAAAAAGCAGAAATGCAAGCGAATCATCACAAAGTAGTACCTGTTATTAAACATACCAAAAACGCACTTTCCTAAATAGAAAGTGCGTTTTATTTATAATTGTTCCAAAGCGTTTATTAAACGCTTTAAACCCTCTTTCAATTGTGCGTTAGAACACGCTAGATTGATGCGTATAAATCCATCGCAATGCGAACCATAATGCGGTCCCTCAGCAACCGCAACTTGATATTTAATAAAGTGTTGGTTAAGCTGCGAACTAGTTAGCTTATAAGCACTAAAGTCTAGCCAAGCTAAATAGGTTCCTTCTAAAGGCGCTAATCGAATGGTGTTGTTATGACGCCTTATCTTGTCTTTTAACAGTAAGTAATTGTGATAGATATGCTTATTTTGTGCCTCAACCCAGGCATCGCATTTTGTGTAAGCAACCTTAATCGCTTCAATTGCGAGTAGGTTTGGTGCATATAAAAACCGCTTAGTCATGTAACTTTTAATTTTTTTCCGATGCGTAGGATTAGGAATAATCATATGAGCACTTTGTAAACCAGCTAAGTTGAACGTTTTACTAGGTGCATTTACGAGTATGATGTTTTTGTAATCATCAATGAACCTACCTGCGGATGTGAAGGTATGTTTGGGCATAATCAAATCCGCATGAATTTCATCGCTTACTAAAATAACATTGTACTGTTTGCAAAGAGAAACCATTTTAGCAATCTCAGAGACTGTAAAAACGCGACCGACAGGATTGTGTGGATTACACAAAATGAGCATTTCTGCACCAGCTTTAAAGTGATTCTCTAAATTATCAAAATCAACTGTATATAGCATTGCATCATGAACAAGTTTGTTTTCTAAAATCGTTCTACGATTATTTTCAATAGCTGGATAAAAAACATTGTATACCGGTGTTTGAATAACAATACTCGCTTCAGCACTTGTCAGCTGATCAATGATCACGCTTAAAGCCGTTAATACTTTAGGGGCTGTAACGATCCAGTTTCTACGAACTTTCACGTGATAGCGGCGCTCAAACCAGTCAGTGACTATTTGATAGTACTGATCGTCTAACATCGTGTATCCAAAGGCACCATGTTCTACTCTATTTATAAGGGCGTGTTTAATTTCGGGTGCAGTCTCATAATCTGAATCAGCAACTGAAAATACCAAGTAGTCATCGGTGTCCACTTTATCTTTAACACTATCCCATTTTGCAGAAGCAGTATTGTATCTTTTTAAAGTTTTAAAGTTATCCATAACGCACCTCTTCTAAAATATAGTCACATCTTTAATTATATGTAAAGGCTTAATCTATTGCAACACCGTGCGATAAAATTGCATTTAAATGTATTTTTAAACGAATTATACTTTTTCTATGCTACTATGAAACTATAGTAAAAAGCCTATGATTTGATGACTTCTCAGGGTGTTGCGCTTTTAGATTGGAGATGATCTGCGTGAACCGAAGTGAAAATCATGAACATGAAAATGTCTTTACTACTTTGGCTGAAGAGAAACATTACAGACTGCTTTATTATAAACAACCATTTACAGAGAAACTTATGTTTCGACTTATGGTAGGAAGTGTTATTGGTGCGATGTTTATTTTTGCCATCATTGGCTTGAACATCACGATTGAAAGAAATCGAACCTATAACGAGTTAACTGAAATGATGGAGCGATTCCATCATTATGATATGATTGTACTTGAAAACAAGTTAAATGAGTTGCCGAGCCATTATCGAGATGTGGCACAAATTAGAGAAGAGTTTAATGAAATAAGGGCCCACTCACAAGTCGTTTCTGCATATCACCGCAATGCCCATGAATTTTATATTAATGGTCGAGCAAATGAACTAAGAGATGCCTTGCTTGTTTTGGATGCCCTTGATGATTACTATGATCACTGGAGTTTTACTCGCATCACAAATAGTTTTCCTATGCGATTAAGAGCGATTAACACAGTTTATTCAAACGAAACGTTTTATTTTCATTATTACATAAATCCACAGTTTGCGGGTGCGATTCTAATCACTAATTTGCCGAATATATTACCACCAGGACAGGCTTATACCATGTATTTTGAAAATGATTATATAGGCTTTTATGAAACTTTCAATCCAGAAGTTCGTTACCGCAGCTTTGAGCTATTAGAAGTCTCCCCTGAACATCTAGAAATCTTTGTCTTTGCGACGGGGGAAATTGTTAGTTTAGAAATTGAGGATCAAACCGGAGAAATTGTTTCGATGAGATTACCATAAATTTAAGGGTGTTCGCACCCTTTTATTTGTGATATAATCTATACGACTCACTTTTTATGTTTGGTGTTGTTCCGGTAGCTCAGATGGATAGAGCAACGGCCTCCGACGCCGTAGGTCGAGGGTTCGAGTCCCTCCCGGAACGCCATAATTCGTGGCAAATATTTTTAGATAAAACCATGGTAATCACATTTTTTATAATACATAGCTTAGCATAGACTATAAGGAGGATTATGATGATAATCAAACCTAAGATACGTTCAAACTTCTTTGCCAATGCACATCCAATTGGCTGTCGAGAGTTTGTAAAGCAACAAATTGATGAAGCAAAAGCACAACCGAAATTTAAAGGGCCGAAAAACGTTCTTATTATTGGGGGTTCATCAGGCTACGGATTAGCTAGTCGTATTGCGCTTGCTTATGGGGCAGATGCGAACACCGTTAACGTTTCATTTGAGACTGGACCGGTTAAAAATAGAACTGGTACAGCAGGATGGTGGAACAACAAGTTCTTCTTAAATTTTGCAAAGGAAACACAAAATATCCATAAAGATTTCAATGGAGATGCATTTACAAAAGCATTAAAAGAAGACGTTATTAAATATATTAAAGAAACATTAGGAACGATTGACCTAGTTGTTTACTCACTGGCCTCACCCGTTCGAATCAATGAAATAACGAATGAGCTTGTTCGCTCACAAATTAAGACATTGGGTGAACCCGCCGTTGGTCAGACCATTGATATTGCCAAAAAGGTTTTATTACCACTGACAGTTGAGCCTGCAACGGAACAAGAAGTCGAAGATACCGTATTCGTTATGGGTGGTGAAGATTGGAAAAATTGGATGATGGTGCTTGAACAACACAACGCTTTATCAGAAGGTGTGAAGACCATATCATATACCTACATTGGAGGTCCAACGACAGAAAAAATATACCGAAAAGGAACGCTTGGCAAAGCCAAACAAGATTTAGAGGATACTGCCGAAACGTTGAATCAACACTTAGCCAGTAACTTCCAAGGAGAAGCGCTCATTTCATCGAGTAAAGCCGTTGCGACTAAAGCGAGTGTCTTTATACCTCAAATGCCAATTTACGCCTCATGTTTATACGAGGTTATGATCGCGCATCACCAGCACGAATCTATTTTAGAACATAAATATCGATTGTTTAAAGATATGGTATATGGCAGCGGGCGCATCCTCGACGATGCGAAGCGGATCCGCATCGATCATAAAGAGATGGAACATGAAATTCAGCACAAAACACTAGATTTAATGAAAAACTGTGATGAGAAAAGACTGTTTTCTTTACATGGAACCAAGGTCTTTTTAAGAGATGTTTATCAATTGAACGGTTTTGATTTCGACACAGTAGATTATGATCAAGATGTTGATATCGATGCCTTAGCTAAACAAATTTGATCGCTTTTTTAAAGCGGTCTTTTTTTATAAAAATTACAGTATTGGTGTTTTAAGTTTGGTGTTTTAAAAATATTCGTTATAATAGACTTAAGGAACATACTAAAGGAGGTAAACACTTTGTTAGAAAAAAGCATTTATTCAAACGGACAAAAAGTCTACGAATTAAAAGGCGACAAGCTTGTTTATTACTTCAAGGATGGATCAATTAAAGCAGAGGGAAAATTTCTAAAAAACCGCAAAGAAGGACAATGGAACTACTACAGAAAATCAGGACATTTATGGAAAGTTGGTCACTATAAAGCAGGATTAAAGCATGGGTCATGGCAACGTTACAGTGAAGAGGGTCAGGTAGAGTTTGACGCTTTGTATGAAGACGGAAAAGTTATGCAAAAATTTTAGATTTTTAGCTGTGTAATCGAGATCAGATTATGCAGTTTTTTATTTTAATGACTTTTTATAAAAAGGTTAAATAGATTTATCTAAAGTATAGTATAATTTAAGTATAGTAAAACCGTGTATACAGATTTTTAAATATTAAGTACCATCAAAAAATACGTAATTATTTTAGGAGGGCTTTATATGGAAGAGTTGTTGGGAACACCGGTTTCAGTTGTGGTAGATCGCCCGCTAGGGTGTGTCAGTCCAAACCATGGTCACATTTATTCGCTTAACTATGGCTATCTACCAAAAGTTTATTCAGGAAAAAAAGAGGTCAAAGCTTATATTATAGGTGTTTTTGAACCTGTGGATCGCTTTGATGGGGAAGTTGTGGCAGTTATTAATCGTACCAAATCTGAAAAGTATAAGCTGGTTGTAGCGAAAGAAAAAGGGCGCTACACAAAAGAACAAATTTTAGCGCTCGTTGAGTTTCGCGAAAGGCATCACGAATCTACGATTACGATGGCTACTTAACCAGATAAAACATAAGACATCTCAAGTTGAGATGTCTTTATTGATTCGTATGATTACACGTTTGATGAACCTGCTCAAAAATTATTATGACTTGAACCGCTATGTTTACTATCCTAGCGGAACTCTTTAAATGCAGTTTTAACTTGAATTTTCTTGCCCGCATAACCCTCGCTTTTAGCGCTTAGGACGATTGAAAATATAACGTTACAATCACTTTAGAATAAGATATAATTAAACTATAAAATAGTAAAGGGTGAAACTCATGCGTAAATATTACCTAAAGCAAAAAGCCATCGCTGTTCGTGCTAGTTATACTATCTACGATGAAAACGAACAAGCACTCTACACCTGTAAAGCTAAAATGTTTTCCCCACGTGGTACCGTTGAAATATTTGATGCTTCTACACAAAGTCATCTCTTTACCATGCAGCGAAAGCTTTTCAGCTTTATGCCGGTACATTATCTCATCGACCATCAAGGCAATACCGTTGCAACGATGCGTCAACGCTTCGCAGTACGAAGACAACGTGTTGAAATTGAAAGTTCTTACGGAACCTATCAAGTAGACGGAGACTTGTGGGCGCACAACTTTTTGATTCGTGAAACCGGTGAAGAAGTCATCTATGTAAAAAAGAAGTTTCTCTCTTGGGGAGACTCGTATGAAATTACTATTTTGTCGGATAAAAACATTGAATTCTTGCTGGCGTTAACCATTATGATTGATCGTAAGTTTCATACATCAAAGCGAGGTAAATAAAAAAACTTCAACTGAAGTTTTTTTATTTTTCAGAACTTAAATGATGTTTAGTAATCAATACGAGTGCTGAGATTAAAAGAAGTAGCGGTAACATTATAATAAGCGTTGTAACTAAGACAGCGCCGAGACCGCGCTCACTCACATCCATGAATGGATAGGGGTAAAAATCTGTCAATGCACCGATGATTAAAAATCCGAATAAATAAAGCGCAGGATATAGCACTGCGGTCCAGAAGAATTTAGGATGGATGGCATCTTCAAGCACCACAAAGTAAAATACTGTAAAAAAGATTGGAATTAAAGTGTGCGTATTATGAATCGCGAAAGACATACTGTCGACTTCAAGTAAAATATGAAATATGACTGCAGTTAGAAGGATGTTGATTAAAGTTATAAATGTGAAATATGTGTATAGGAAGTGGTTTCTTAATTTTGTTGCATAGATTAAGAGTACCGCTAATACAAACAATAAACTATGATTTGAAAAATACCGGTAGTTTAATAAACCATCACCTCTAAAACTATTCAAAAATCCCCAAAAAGTAAATACGAGTGTCACAATGTAAATAAATAGTTGTGTTTTGCTAAGTTTAATTTCTTCCATAAAATCACCACCGTAATAATATTATAGCATAAAGCATAAAAAGTCATTTTATTTTAAGAAACTCATTGTTTAAATATTGTTACATTTACGTTATAATCAAAAGTGCAGAAAATGATTGATGGTGATGAAATGGGTATTGAAGTAGTTTTAGTAATTAGTTTGGTGTTGTTTACATCTGCTTTTATAAAGGGTGTTACTGGATTTGGAACCTCATTAATCGCAATTCCAATCCTTACATTCTTTTTGTTAGAACCGAGTGAAGCTAGAGCGCTGATTGTAACGATTAACATATTATTGAATATTTATATACTGGTAAGTGCTAGGCAATTAAGATACGAACATGCTAGACCGTATATGGTATTAATTGTATCCGTCTTTATTGCGGCATTAATTAGCGGATTCTTGCTTAATCGACTTACATCTGAAATATTTTTTATTTTGATGGGGATTTTACTCGTATTTACGGCAATTAATCGCTTCTTTAATATTAAGTTTAATATCAAGCACCCGAAGCGATATTATGTACCCCTAGGACTCATGGGAGGTACTTTAAATACCTTGCTTGGCGCTGGGAGTGTTCCTGTTTTAATATTTTTAGGAAACACAAACGTTAAAAAGGCGGATTTTAGAGTTACGGTTTCATTGTTTTTGCTCATATTAAATATCGGTAGCTTAATCTCGTTTTTAATTAGTAATGAGTACAATACGACAATATTCTTATGGTCGTTATTGTTCACGCCAGTGATGGTTTTAGGAACGTATTTTGGTATTCGTTCCCAACATAAGTTTAATGAAAGAACGTTCCAAATGATTGTTGCGGTTTTACTCTTTATCATAGGGCTAAACAGTATATTCGGATTTTTAGGCTAAAAGAAAAGTTCACAATTTGTGAACTTTTTTAGTAGATAGAAATCGTTCCATCCGTGCGTTTTTCTGTACCTGCGACGTAGGTTTTTTGAGCATTGTTGCGCCATATAATTTGCCCTCTTCCAAAACTACTGTACTGTTCCTTTACGATGACGTTATGCCCGCGGTTTCTCAAAGATTCAATTAGGTCTTTTGGAAAGTCGCTTTCAACATGAAGGGTGTTTTTTTCTATCCATTGCCATCTTGGTCTGTCTAATGCGGCTTGAGGGTTCATTTGATCATCAATACTGTTTAAAATTACTTGTAAGTGTCCTTGTGGTTGCATAAAACCACCCATCACACCAAATGGTCCGATGCCTTTATTATCTTTAGTTACAAAACCAGGGATGATCGTGTGGTAACTCCGTTTGTTTGGTGCGAGTGCATTGACATGGGATTTGTCCATACTGAAATTATGCCCGCGGTTTTGCAGCGCAATCCCTGTGTTAGGGATAACAATACCACTGCCAAACCCCATATAATTGCTTTGGATAAAGCTTACCATATTACCATCTCTATCTGCAGTTGCTAAGTATACAGTCCCACCTTTATGAGGTTTGGCAGCAGTAGGTAGCGTTGCCTTATCGGTAATTTTGGATAAGCGTTCTTTCGCATAAAGATCTGTTAAAAAATCATCAGGTGAGTAATTCATATAGGTGTTATCTGTAATGTGTTCTAGCGCATCTGTAAATGCTAGTTTAAGAGATTCAATGGCATAGTGTAATCGATGTTCTGGTTTGATTGATTTTTGATTGAGTTGCGCTAACATAGTTAAGCTTTGTAAGGTGATTAAGCCTTGACCATTCGGTGGCAGTTCCCAAATATCATAACCCTTATAGTTTGCAGATATGGGTTCGACCCAAAGTGGCTTATGTGCTTTTAAATCCTCTAGTGATAAAAAACCGCCATGGGTTTGAATATAGTTAGCGATTTTTTCTGCTATGTCACCATGATAGAATGCTTTCCCATGTGTTTCAGCTATAGCTTTCAAGGTGTTTGCGTGACCTAAACTTTTCCAGGTATCTCCAGCCTTTGGAGCTTGTTTGTTAATCGTAAAAGTATCAAACCAAGGCTCAAACATAGGGTCATTAAATACTTTTTGATACGCTTTTGTCGCAGCGTCCCATGACTTTGCGAGCTCAGGGGATAATGGATATCCTTGTTCAGCATATTGAATCGCTGGCGCTAGACAATCTTTTAAAGATAACCTACCAAACCGTTCGGATAAAGCTACCCAAGCAGAGGGTGCTCCGGGCACTGTGATAGGGTAAGTACCGAACTTTGGCATTGCTTTATATCCTTTGCGATTTAAGGCATCGATACTAATATTCTTAGGGCTTTTACCAGAAGCATTTAAGCCATACATTTGCTCGTTAAACCAAACAATCGCAAATGCATCTCCTCCGATACCATTACTTGTTGGTTCAACAACCGTTAAACAAGCAGCGGTGGCAATCGCAGCATCAATCGCATTACCTCCTTTTTGCAGTATTTCAAGTCCTGCTTGTGAGGCGAGTGGTTGTGATGTAGCGACGACACCATTGTTGGCATAAACGGGTTGTCGTTTAGATTTATTTTCATTGTTATAGGGATTGTTGTTAAACATAAGTGACTCCTCATCTTTGACATTATCTATATTTTAACACAAGTTCCAATCGAAGCTTAGAACCTTTTTCAGCAAGGAGGAAACCTTGAAATAAAAATTGTAAAGTAATATAATAAGAAATGAATATAAATCAACATTATAACTGTTTATACATTACACAAGCTGATATTTATAAAAAAAATGAGGAGAGAATGTTATGAAAAAACGGGTAATAGTATTAATGTTTTTGTTTGTTTTTTCCCTAGCTGCCTGTGGGGATACTGAAGATGATTTAGAATTTGATGATGAAGAATCGTTAATTAGAGTTTGGTTTTACAATAGTGATGAATGGGAAGATGTTCGAGTGTGGGCTTGGGAAATTGATGGGGATCAGTTTTTCGAAGCATGGCCCGGACCTGAAGTGATTCAAGATGAGGATGACCCAGACTGGTTTTATGCAGATTTACCGTTTGAACCAGGAGATGAACTTGGAGTAATTTTTAATGGCGAAGGCGGAGCTGTTCAAACATCGGACCTTACGATTGATGATAAAGACAGTGTATATATTACAGTCAATAATCAAATTTTTGATTCTAAAGAGGATGCTGAGGCATCGATTGATTAATCACTAAGCGGTTCTTTCGAGAATCGCTTTTTTTACGTTCTATACAATTAAAACATGATATAGTAAAATGAGTACGGAGGTGTTTTAATGAGTACACCAATACACAAAATGCATTACCGTGATGAAACTAATATCTTTTATGTAAAACGCGATGATTTACTGCCTTTTTCATTTGGTGGGAATAAGTATAGAAAAGCATTGCTATATTTTGAAGAAATTCTCGAAAATGACTACGATACGGTTATTACCGTTGGAAGTGCATCAAGCAATCACTGTAGAATCATCGCGAATCTAGCTAAAAAACATCAGTTAGATTGCTATATTATTATTCCAAAAGAAAATGATAAACCTGCATCTAACAAAACCTTAATGAAGATACTATCTGCACACATTCTCACGCCGAATAAATCCGATATTAAAGCAACGATTAATCAGCTCATCAGTAATTTAAAATCAGATCATAAAAAACCCTACTACATTAAAATGGGCGGTCACGGAGTTTTAGGAACGCAAGCCTATAAAGAAGCTTTTGAGGAAATCTATCGTGATGCGCATTACCCGTTTGACTATATTTTTTTAGCCACAGGAACTGGCACAACGCAGGCTGGTTTGGTAGTTGGACAGGCTTTAAAAAACACCCAAGAATCGATTGTCGGAATCAGCGTCTTATCAAGTTATGAAGATGGATTCAAGCATGTCCTCGAAAGTGTCGTTGATTATTTTAAAGAGAAAGATGTAGATTTAAAAATACCAATTATAAACCTCGTGGATGATTATTTAGCTGGTGGTTATGGTAAAAGCAATGATGCGATAAGTGAAATTATCAAAACTGTATTTCGTTCCGATGGGATTGCGCTTGATCCTACGTATACAGGGAAAAGTTTTTTGGGTATGTTAGAATATCTTAAAAATAATCAAATAAAACACAAAAAAATTCTATTTTTACATACAGGTGGCGCACCGATATTTTTTGATGCACTCGAAAGTATAGAAGGGAGCAACAAATGAAATTATATATATCAATAGATATGGAGGGTATTTGGGGGATTACCTCAAAAGAGCAAGTACATCCCGAAGGTAAACACTATCAGCAAGGTCGTGAGCTGATGACAGAGGAACTCAACTTAGTTGTTGAAACACTATTGAATCTTGGTGTAAAAGAAATCCTTGTGAATGATTCTCACGGACCTATGGATAACGTATTGATTGAAAAACTTCATCACAGTGTCTCACTGATTACCGGAAACCATAAGCCACTTTCGATGATGGAAGGCATTAAAGAAGATTTTGATGGCGTTTTATTTATAGGGTATCACCCAAGAGCATCGACAAACAACGGCATCTTTGATCATACGTACTCAGGTAAAACCATCGAGTCAGTAACCGTTAACGGTAAAACTTTAAGTGAAGGTGGATTAAATGCCTATTTAGCAGGCTATTTCAATGTGCCTGTGATATTTGCATCTGGAGATGATGTATTTACCAAACAAATCATTGAGGAAATTGGATTGCTGCCGACTTTAGCGGTGAAAGAAACGATTTCTCGATATGCTGCTAAGCACTGCTCAAAAGAGAATCTCAAAAATTTATATAAAGAACACTTGGATAAAGCAATAAATAGCTCGCATAAAAGCTTTAAGATGTCTGAACTAGTTAAAGCTGAGATAAGGTTTAAAGAGAACTACATGTTGCTTAAACCATTGCTTTTAGACAATGTCGAGAAAGTTGATGCAAAGACTGTAACCTTTATATCAAATAACTATTTGTCGTTTTACAAAACATTTCAAGCACTGCTTCAGTTAGCATCACTATAAAAAAACGTCTGTAGATTTTACTACAGACGTTTAAATTATTCACTTAAAACAGCTTTATATCCTAGTCTACCAACTGTATCAACGATGATTTTATCATTGACCAATGCTTCATCATAGGTAATTGTGATTTTGCTTTTTGAAAGCTCTACATCAACATCATCGACACCTTTGGTTCTTTTAAGCAACTTCGAAATTCCCATTGAACAGCTTACACAGTGCATACCAACAACATCATATTCTACCTTTTTCATGGTTGACCTCCTTTGTTTTACAGTTTTATCATCATGTTTTTTCAAGAAAAAGTCAAACCATATGTTTTATTAAATTACATTTGGATAATAATAGGTGTCTTTTCTAGGTTAATTTCGCCATTTTTTACTGTAATATTTTGGTCGTTGACTTGGTTAAGGTATGTGCCATCGGCCAGAGGAACTTTTACGCGACCTTTTGCATTCCCTACATTAAATATTCCAACTGATTTTTGTGCTAAATATTGATAAGTTCCGATCAAGGTATCATTTTGTGCTTTTAAATCATAAGTTCCCTTTGCATAGATATCGTTTTTGGCGAGCTTTGAAAGATTTTTAAAAAAATTCTGTAAGTCTTTACCATCTCTTGAGATTGTATCTTTATCAAATAAACTAGGATGGTGTGCATTACTAAATTCTGTTCCACTAAAGATCATCGTCGCACCACGATTAAAGAAATTGAAAGCATGCCAGTTTAATAGCTTATCTTGATCACCGTTTACAAATTTAGCAATTCTTCCAAAATCATGGTTTTCTAAGTTTCGCATTTTAATGTAGTTTTGTGGATAAGTGAACTCTTGACGCATCACAGCTTCTGCATAATCATTTAAAGGTCCTTCACCTTTTAAGTAAGCTTCAAACTCAGGATGGGTATCATAATCATAAGCGATGTCAAAGACTTGAAAAATCTCTGATTCACTCAGGCCGATATATCCTTGATCTCTAATATGTTTTAAAAAGTGGCCATGAACGGATTCACTAATCCATAATGTATTAGGGTTCACACGTTTTACAGCTGCGTGAGCTTCTTGTAAAAAGTCGAGCGGTAGCACCGAAGCAACATCAAACCGAAAGCCATCGATGCCTAGATTGGTCCAATATAGCAATACATCAATTAAGGTTTGATATAAACGTTTATCCTTCGCATAATCAAAATCTTTAATATCCCACCAATCACCCACACGATTTGCAAACTGACCCTCTTTATTTCGGTAAAAGAATTCTGGATGGGTATTAATTAAAACAGAATCTGGCGAAGTGTGGTTAAACACTACATCCAGTATTATTTTCATGTTACGTTCTTTTACGGCTGAGACAAGGGCTTTAAAATCTTCTAAGTCCCCGTGTTCTTTGTTGATTGAATAATAGTCTTTTATCGCATAAGGACTACCGAGTGTCCCTTTTCTGTTCTTTTCTCCAATTTCATGAATCGGTAATAAGTAAATTACATCAACGTCCATCGCTTTAATTCGATCTAAATCATCTATCAGTGCCTTGAATGTTCCTTCTTCCGTATGGTTTCGAGTGTACACTTGATAAATAAATAATTTTCTCAAGTTTAAATCTGTATAAATGCTCATTTGTATCGCCTCCGTATCTATTATAAAAACTTTTAATTTAGAGTACAAGTAAATCATAAAAAAAGCGTCAAAAGACGCTTTTTATTCAAATCGATGGGTTTCTATGGTTTCAAAGTCATCGTTGATATCATGCGAAGTAATTCCAAAGTTTGAAATGACATAGAGGGTATCGTTGATGACGATCGCACGCTGTACACCCACTCTGTTGTAATAGTAATAATCATCGGCTTCTTCAGTATCGAGATGATTATGCGAGATTGTTGCAGCGATGGTGATTGGTTCATCCGCTTCTGCATCGATTGAAAAAATCATATAATTACTATGGTTTTCATAGCGAACTTGCCAAGAACTACTATTGATCGCAAATCCAATAAAGTGATGTGGCTTCGAAACCAAGATGGCTCTATGATTGTGCAAAGCTTCTCCATATTGCCAGCCTTGTGATTCGTTTAATAAAACCAAAGGTGTTCCAATTTCGCTAGGATTATAGCGATCGGATATATCGAATAATGTTAGTTTCAAACCGATGGTCCAACCTTGTTCATTGGTTTCATAACCAACGCCAATGACAGTATCGTTTTCCCATGGGTGTTGATACACTGCAAAGCCAGGAATTTCATCAAGTTCACCAAGTATTACTGGATTGATTGGATCACTCAAATCAATCGTATAAAAGGGATCCATGTCAACAAACGTTACAACAGTAACAAGCTCACCTTGGAAGCGTACAGAACGGACGGTTTCTTCAGGTTTACCAATACCTTCATCTAACAAACTAACTACGTTAAGTTTTGGTGTTCCATCATCGATGACTCGCTCGAAAACATAAAGACGGTTCACGACGTTGATGCCCCAGCCCTCTGTACTTACCAATCTTAAATAACCATCGTACTCATCTATTGAGAACTGGTTCACAATATGGCCTTTAAACTTGCCGTGCCCTCCGTACTCAACAGTGCCATCTTCTAAAATTTCAAACGACATGACTAGACTAAAAATGCCAGAACCAGAAGCACTATCGACAGGTTCATCTAAACTATCATCATCTGAGCGTGAACTGTCACGTGTTGAAGATTGAAAAATATAAGTCACAAAATATATATTGTTGTGGCTCATGTAAACAGTACCCCAGCCTATCGCGCCGAGGAAAAACTCATGACTAACTTTAGGAGCACTTGACAGTGCTATATGCGAGATAATGGTATAAGACCCTTTGTGTACTTCTGGCAAATAACGTATGGCATCAAAATCCGGATAGAAAGTGTTACCATCAATACTATAAAATGGCCGAACCTCATCATCGTCTTGATACACAGAACGTGATGTAATAACGTATAAATCATCACCCATCAGTCTTGATGTTTGGATATTTCCCTCTATTTCATATGTGGTGACAAGCTCCATGGTAGTTTTATCAAAAATTTCTATGGTTGAGACCGTTCTACCATGAAAATATCCGTAGCGGAAAGCACTATCGTCCCAACTTATATCAATACCAGGTTCTGGCCGAGAATCGTTTAACATAAGTTGATGGTATGAGCCTATGGCGACCAGATAAGTGTCGGTTAAGTATAAATCTCGATAATATCCATACTCATTGAGGTCATAGCTTTTCATAAATCTTTGTTCTAAACCATCGGCTACATCAATGACACGCAGTTGATTGGACTGAACAAGATAGATAGCATTCCCATCCGTTTTGACGATGTCTGCTTCATCAATACCTTCAACTTGAACATTAGTTGAAGAATGGTTTGGTTCTTGCTCAGTGGTACCATCATGATCAGCATCCATATCGACATCATCTGTTTCAGCAAATCTAGCTTGATTGTTTGTGGTGCCAATAAGACTTCTAAGATGCCCTTCGCTTTGTACTTTTGCGAGTCCTGAGGCATCAAAAACATCCTCAAACGATTGGGTTCTCCCACAAGCACTTAAGATTACAATAAACATTGTAAGCATAAATACTAAAAACAAGCGTTTCATTATATCGCCTCCTCACCTTTACTATAGTTTAGATTTTTTTTAAACGCAACTAATAGTTTCAACGTGCATATTTTAAATAATAAACTACTTGTTGTTGCATAAGCTAAAAGTTTCATGTAAAATAAAAAATTAAGGGGCCATAGCTCAGCTGGGAGAGCGCTAGCATGGCATGCTAGAGGTCGCGGGTTCGAGCCCCGTTGGCTCCACAATTTCTGAAAAAAATGCTCAGGCCTAAGCCTGAGCATTCTTTATTAAAAGCGACTGTCATCTATAGCATTTAAATAATTTTCTATTTCAGGAATGACGGTACTGAGCGTCCCTGGTGTAAAAGGATTTTCTAAGTTTGCCAGTTTTAGTAAATCTAGGAAACTTCTTGAACCCCCCGCTTTACAAAGTTTGACATAGTTTTCCCAAGCAGCATCTTTATTGGTTTGGCTCTTGACCCAAAACTGAAACGCACAAACTTGTGCAATGGTGTAGTCAATCATATAAAACGGCACTGCAAAAATATGCATAATACCTTGCCACCCATTACCAGCTTCTAAGTAAGCATTGTCGTCATACACTTTATATGGAAAATACTTTTTATCAATGGATTTCCAAAGCGCTTTACGAGCTTTTTTGGTAAGATTTGGATTGGCATAGATTTCATGTTGAAACTCATCGATTGCGTTGCCATAAGAGATTAAGCCCAGCGCTTGAGATAAGTGACTAAACTTATATTTTTCAGTATCCTCTTTAAAAAAGTTATCAATCCATGGCCAAGCAAAGAACTCCATGCTCATTGAATGAATCTCGCTAACTTCCATGGTCGCCATATGGTATTCAGGGACTTCGTGATGTCGGCTCATATACATTTGAAAGGCATGCCCAGCTTCATGGGTTAAGACATCGACATCATGCTTTGTCCCGTTAAAGTTTGCAAAAATGAACGGTGAGTCATAGTTGCTGATGAAAGTACAATATCCACCACCAGCTTTGCCTTTTTTTGCCTCTAAATCAAGCAAGTTTTTCTCACGCATAAATGTGAAAAACGCATCGGTTTCATCACTCATCTCACGGTACATATGACTCGCTTGTTCAACCATCCAATCTTTATCGCCTTTTGGAGTCGGATTACCGCTGAGATAATCCAAAGATAAATCGTAGTGATAGATTGGATCTAGGTTTAAACGCTTTTGTTTCCGTTTAAATAAAGCGGTGTTTAAAGGAACGATTTGTTCGATCACTTGTTTGCGATATTGAGCGACATCATTCGCATCATAATCGGTTCTACCTAAACGATCATAAGCGAGTTCAGTAAACGATGGGTAACCGAGTTTTTTCGCTATTTTTGTTCGAACTTTGATTAACTTGTCATAGATTTCGTCAAGTTTTGCTTCGTGCTCTTGATAAAAACCTGTGACCGCTTTTGATGCTGCTTTTCTCGTTTCACGATCTGAACTTTGAGAAAATGGAGCCATCTGACTCAAATTACGTTTTTTACCTTTGAAGTCAATTTGAGCAGAAGCTAAGAGTTTTTGATGTTCACTCGCTAAGGTGTTTTCTTCTTGAAGTTCGGATAGAATTTCTTTGCTAAAGGTTCGGATACTTTGCTCAGCTTTATCGAATAAAAGCCTTCCTTTTCGCTTAATTAATGCGTCTTTAAATGGTGAAGCGATAAGTGCTTTGTAGTATTGATTGTTGAGTTGTGAAAACATTGGACCGTTTTGATTAAAGAAATCTTTCTCTTTGTCATAAAACGCATCAGTTGTATCGATTGAATGACGAATCGATGCAAGACGTGCCATGGTCCCAAAATCAAATCTAAGTTGATTAATTTGATCAATGGCTTGCTCTTGTGCTTCTGCATTACGTGCTTCATTAAAACGGGTTAGTGCTTTTTGAAACGTTTCTTGCATATGTTCCATGTTGGGTCTTTGGTATTTATAATCTTCAAATTTCATTATGATCACCTCATGATTATTGTAACATAGATTTAAAATCCTGATAATGTGGGCTTGGTTTATGATACAATAACTTCGTAGAAGGTGAATGTATGGAAACGATCAATATTGCCGTTAAAGAACTCGTGAACTTCCTTTTTTCTTCTGGTGACTTAGAAAGCAAAAGTCGTGTAAGGGAGGCACAAAAACGAGGACAAGAGATTCACGAAGCAAGACAAAAAACCTATCTCGAGGCGGATAAGCGCGAGGTTTTTATTGCGTTCACTTGTGATTATAAAGCACACACTTTCAAGTTAAATGGTAGAATTGATGGCTTGTTGATCCGTGATGATAGGCTTGTGATTGAGGAAATTAAAAGTACCGCAACGGCGGTGCATTTAATTGATGAAACAACGTATCCAGCACATTTAATGCAAGCAGTTTTGTATGCCTACATGTATCTTGAAAAAGAATCTTTAGAAACCATCGATGTATGGCTTCATTATGTCCACAGCGATCACCACACAGCAAAGACCATTAAGATGAGCTATAGTTACGAAACGCTAAAAGCACGTTTTTATAATGTTTTAGATCGTTATATTGAATGGTTACTCTTATTTAGAGAACATTATGATAATCGAACGAAAACACTTGAAGGACTCACGTTTCCGCACAAAAACTATCGTGAAGGGCAAGAGCCTTTTATGGCAGAAATCTATCGAACCTTAATTAAACAAGATATTTTATATGCGACGGCACCGACTGGCATTGGTAAAACGATTGCTGCATTATATTCAGGCTTAAAAACGCTATCACGCCGCGAGGATAAACTGTTTTATTTGACGGCGAAGAATGTTGGGAAAACCGTTGCGGTAAAAACCGTCGAGGATCTTAAAAATCATGGTCTTAAAATTAAATCGGTGACACTTAACTCAAAAGAGCATATGTGTTTACAAGCAGAGGTAGATTGTGACCCTGATCTTTGTCCGTTTGCAAAAGGGTTTTACAACCGGGTTCAACGTGCCTTGAAAGATATTTTTATTCATGATGATATTTATGATGCAGAATTGATGAAGCAATATGGAAAGCTTCACACAGTTTGTCCACACGAGTTTGCTTTAACGATCGCTGAATATGCGGACGTGGTGTTGTGTGATTTTAACTATGTCTTTGATCCACGGATTAAACTTTTAAGATTTTTTGAAGAATCATTATATAAACCTAAACTTTTAGTCGATGAAGCCCACAACTTAGTGGATCGTTCACGGGCTATGTATTCGGCTTCCCTTTCAAAAAGTGAATTTTTAGGACTTTATGATCAACTCGCTAATCTTAAACCTTCCCCAAGAGCTGCAATCACTGCAGCGATTAATGCCATTGATGCTGTGCGCCATCGAACGATGCACCAAAAAGTTGGTATACACATCGAAGACACCGTCGATGAAGCATTTATCCTTGCGGTTGAAGTGCTTGCTCAGAAGTTAGAAGTATTAATGGTACGCCACAAAAAGCACGCGAAGCGTAAAGTAATTCGCGAAGGGTATTTTTTGATGATTCAGTTTTTAAGAATTTATGAACACTATTCTGAAGCATTTCGCTTCATTATAAAACCAACGGAAGAAGATGTAGAGCTAACGATTTATTGTTTAGATGCTTCAACGCCATTGCTTGACATTTTTAAACATGCTGCATCAGGTTCGGTGTTGTTTTCAGCAACATTAACACCAACAAGTTATTTTAAAACGCTTTTGACGAAAAATCATGGGCGTGCTTATGAAATCCCAAGTCCTTTTAATCCCAAACATTTAGGGGTGTTTGCGGATATTGCAACCCTTACAAAGTACCGATATCGTGAGTTTAGTGTGACGCGTATTATTGATACATTGTATGCAATGTTGGAAAGTAAAAAAGGAAACTATATAGTATTTTTCCCATCTTATGCATACATGCAGATGGTATTAGAGGCGTTTGATGCTTCCGGGTATATTATGTTGGTACACCATAGAAATATGTCGCTTTTTGAAAGGCAAGAGTTGTTAAAAACATTTCAAACGTTTAGCGATAAACCAAAAATTATGTTTTCAGTCTTAGGAGGCAGTTTTAGTGAAGGGGTGGATTATGTTGGTGAAATGCTTTCTGGCGTTTGTATTGTTGGCGTAGCATTGCCCCAGTTTAATCCATTGAATGAACTCTTGAAGGACTACTTTTACCAACAAGGGTTAGATGGGTTTGATTTTGCGTATACTTATCCTGGTATGCACAAAGTCATTCAAGCGGTTGGACGTGTCATTCGCACAGAGACAGATAGAGGCATTGCGGTGCTTTTAGACACGCGCTATGCACTGCCAAAATACCAGGCACTATTTCCAGCGCATTGGGATGTAACTGAAGTAGAAGAGGATACTTACATAAGTGATTTTTTAAGAATGTTTTGGCAACGATTTGTCTCGTAAACTTTGCTTATAACATCTTTATGAAGTATAATAGATATGTACACCATGAATATCACAGTGAATGACTGTGATGGTTTTTCTTAGTGTAACTTTAGGAGGTCAATATGAAAGGTTTAATTGTTTTCTCACATTTTATGGAAGATGTAGAATCATTAGCCACTAGAGCCTTGTTAAAACGTGCAGGAATAACGATTCACGCAGTTACATTTGAGGAGACTTTAGAGATTGAGACGGCGTTTAACCTTAAGGTTCATGCCGATTTTTTTCATCACGAAATTGACACCTCTTCGTATGATTTTTTAGTCGTACCTGGAGGTCCGTATGTTGCCAAACACATTGATGCAGGAAATCATTCGATTGAAACGTTGATAAATGCTTTTGGTGAAAAGGATAAATTAGTTGCAGCCATTTGTGCGGCACCGAGATTTTTAGGACGCATTGGATTGTTGGATAAAAAAGGCTACACAGCTTTTCCAGGGAGTCAAATTGACATACCTAGAGGATATTATCACCCGGCGATGAAAGTGTATAAAGATGATAATATTATTACCTCGCGCGGTGCAGGGACAGTGTATGAATTTGCCTTTGAAATTGTTCGTGCACTAAAAGGTGAAGCCACAGCGAAAAAGTTACTTGCAGCCATACAACATTAGTTGTGATGGCTTTTTTTATGAAGTTGTTTGCAACGACCGATCGATGGTGTATAATCATTTATGGTTGCTAGGAGGGATGCTTAATGGTACGTGTTCATATGGCGGGTATTTTGTTTTCTATTATTTTTGGATTCACTTTTATGTTTTCGAAAGTAGCGCTTGATTTTGTGAATCCAATTGGTTTAATCGCGTATCGGTTTTTAACTGCGATTGTTGTTTTTGAAGGGTTGCGGTTGTTAAAACTTGTACGCATTCGTTTCGAAAGAGCACATTTAAAGATGATTTTAACGGTTGCTGTTTTGCAACCGGTTTTATACTTTTTGTTTGAAATATATGGGCTGAACCGTCTTGCTAGTAGTGAGGCTGGGATGATGATTGCTTTGATTCCTATTTTCGTGAGTATCTTTGGTTCAATCTTTTTAAAAGAACGACCACGTCTAATTCAGTTAGGCTTTATCGTTATGAGTGTTAGTGGAATCATTTTGATTCAAGCTTTTAAGTCAGCTTCAGGCATTCAGGTGGAAATTCTCGGGTTTATGTTACTGTTTGGAGCAGTTTTGTCAGCAGCTTTATTTAACATCGCATCGCGTAGTGCTTCAAAGCAGTTACGAGCACATGAACTTACGTATTTTATGATGTTAATCGGAGCGATCACCTTTAATACGATCTATTTAACTCAGCTAACCGTTGAAGCTCGGTTGCAAGATTATTTAACAAACCTCTTTCAAGTTGAACTGTTGTTGCCAGTGCTTTACTTAGGTATTATCGCTTCTATTGGTGGCTTTTTCTTGGTGAACTTTGCTTTGAGTCGTCTAGAGGCTCATGTGGCGAGCATTTATGCAAACTTAGCGACGATTACTGCAATTGCTGCGGGGGCTTTATTTTTAGATGAGCGTTTGTTTTATTATCACTATATCGGTGCAGCGATGATTATTTTAGGTGTTTATGGAACCGTTCGAAGCAATAGAAATATTAAAAAACTCAATCGACAGTTTGAACAAGTTTAAGAAAAAAGTGCATTATTAAAGCCATCTTCAGATGGTTTTTTTATAATAATTTTATTGGGTGTTTTTATGATTTAAAAAGGTTTATAGTTTTAGTCTTAAAACGTTTTCAATATGTGCTATAATGAAAAATAACTTATAGATTTTATCCTATTATAATTACGAGGAAAGTGGTGACAATATGAGCGAAGCAACAAACGATGGTATAAAAACGCAAGTACCAACACAAAGGAATCTTTATATTTTTACTAGTTTTTTAGCTATTTTATTAATTTCAGCGGCTTTTATCTACGGACCATATGTGCTTTTTATAGCGTTAACAGCCTATTTAGTAGCACTGCCAATTGAGCTTTTGTTTGCGAAGTATCGCAAGCTAGAGTTAGATCGTTCTTGGATGGTAACACCTTTGGTAATTACCCTGCTAATGCCACCTTCAATTCCACTATGGATTGTTGGTATCGCATCGGGGTTTGGGGTCTTTTTCGGAAAAGCTATCTTTGGTGGATTGGGTAAGAATGTTTTCAATCCAGCTTTAGTAGGGTATCTTTTCGTAATTATTTCTTTTTCCCCGTTTTTGGTGGCACAATGGTTTGATCCTCAAGAGGGTGATATGTTATTGCCATCGACGTCACAGATTGGGTATTCGAATGCAGAGGATGATGCCATTACAAGTGCGACACCACTGATCAATATGAATGATTCTGAAACGGCATTTGAATATCGAACCGTAGATCTATTATTTGGTGATGTATCCGGTACACTAGGTGAAACATTTCGTGTCGCTATCATCATATTGGGCGTGGGATTAATTTTATTAAAGGTTGCTGATTGGCGCATTCCTGTTGCTTTGATTGGTACCGTTTTTACAGTGACATTTTTAGGAAAGCTATTGTTGCCAAATGCTTTTCCAAATCCAGTCTTTGAAATGTTCTCTGGAGGGTTGTTCTTTGATGCTATAGCTGTCGCGACGATGTCTTTGTTGGTTGGAGGACTCTTGTTCGGAGCATTCTTTGTTGCTACCGATCCAGTTACCGCACCGCTCAAACCATGGCCTAAAGTGCTTTACGCAATTGGTATAGGTTTGATTACTGTTTTAATTCGTAACTTTGGAACGTTCGCTGAAGGCATATTGTTTGCGATAATCATTATGAATGCGGTGGCGCCTTTACTTGATTTATGGAAAGATGAACCTGAACCAGAAACGGAGGGATCTTGATGAATCCTCAAGTACGAATTTTAGTTTTTGTGGCTATTATGGGTATGATTACTTCTGGAATGTTGGTGGCGATGGATTTACTTACGCGTGACCGCATTGAAGAGAATCAGGCCTTCAGTTTATATTCTGCGGTTCTTAATGCAAATAATCACGCTCATACCACCGCGAACTTTCGTGATGTATTTGAAGAATATATTGTAGAGTCAGAGATTGATGGGATCACGTTTTTTGAAGATACTGAAAGTGGCAATGTTTCATTTGTGGTAGAAGGTGGCGGTGTTTGGGGTCCGATTGGCGCTTTGATAACTTTAGAAAGCGATTTGAAAACTATTGTTTCGGTGCGAATTCTCTTCCAAGAGGAAACGCCTGGACTCGGTGGCGTTATAGCTGATCCGCAGTACTTAGAAAAATATCAGGGTGTTGCGTTAGATATTGAAAATCCTTCAAGTGCTATCCGTATCACCCACAATAGAACTGGGAATGATAATGAAGTAGATGCGATTACGGGTGGAACGCGTACGTCTAACAGCTTTCAAACGATTTTTAACACAGGCTATGCAGCAGCGCTTGAAGCTTGGATGAATCAAGGTGGTGAAAACGAATGAAGTTGATACGTCTAAAATATACAAAGTGGTTTAATATCAGTCGAGATGGTATATCGAAAAACAATCCGATTTTAATCGCCGTGCTCGGAATTTGTTCGGCACTAGCGATTACCAATCGTGTCGACAATGCAATTGCGATGGGAATTGGGGTTACATTTGTCATTATCGCAAGTTCATTGGTCGTTTCTTTAATCCGAAACTTTATTCCTTCTAGAGTGCGCATGGTAACTTACATGGTCATAATTTCAACGTTTGTTATTTCAGTACAAATGTTTATGGAAGGGTTCTTTCCGGCGATTGCCGATGAACTTGGTCCTTATGTTGGTTTGATTATTACGAACTGTATCGTGATGGGACGCGCTGAAGCGTTTGCATCTAAAAACCCTTTAAAATATACGTTTGTGGATGGTTTAGCAAATGGTTTGGGGTACATGTTTGTATTGATTTCTATAGCGGTTGTCCGTGAAGCCTTAGCGTTTGGAACTATTCTTGACATCCGCGTGATGCCGAGCAACTGGGTCAATTGGACCGTTATGGCGATTGCGCCTGGGGGATTCTTTATTTTAGGGCTATACATTTGGTTCATGCGTGAATTATCGAAAAATTATGAGGTGCAAGCGTGATGCGATTAAAGGAGGAGAATTTATATGCTTGAGTTATTAGAGTTGTTTTTTGGTTCTATATTAGATCATAATATAGCCTTAGCTTATATTTTAGGAATGTGTCCTTTAATCGCCATTTCTACAAACTTAAGAAATGCTAAAGGTATGGGGTTAGCGGTTATTTTTGTAGTCACGATTACTGCGATGATCAATTATCCAATCTATGTGTTACTTCAACGTACGGAAACAACACAGCTTCATCTTTTAGTCTTTATTATTACCATTGCCGCAACGGTGCAATTTTTAGAGTTGTTTTTGGAAAAGTTTATTCCAAAAATGTACAATGCGTTTGGAATTTTCTTACCACTCATTACTGTAAACTGTGTCGTGCTTGGTGTATCGCTATTCTTTGTTAACCGTCAGTATACCTTTTTAGAAACAACGGCATTCTCATTTGGGTCTGCAGTTGGTTGGTTTTTAGCAATTGTATTACTTGCGGCTGTTCGTGAAAAAATGGCGAAAAACAGTGATGTTCCTAAAGGACTCGCGGGCAAAGGCATCGCGTTTATCATTCTTGGGATATTATCATTAGCTTTCGTTGGTTTTACTGGACTCGCAAGCATTTAAGGAGGGCTTCATATGACATTACTTTATATACCACTGATACTCATTGGTATTTTACTGATTATTGCAGGATTACTTATTTTAGCAGATTATTTACTTGGTGGTGGCGGTGACCGAACACTTATTATTAATGAAAAAAAAGAAATTCCTGTCAGTGGATCTGACACCTTGCTCAATACGTTATCCGATAATAAAATTTTTGTGCCATCAGCGTGTGGTGGAAAAGCAACATGTGGGTTTTGTAAAGTCCGCGTTGATGAAGGTGGCGGTGAGATAAAACCAACAGAAGAACCGTTTTTAAGCAAGGAAGAAAAGAAAAATAACGTGCGATTATCTTGTCAGATTAAGATAAGAGAAAACATGAAAGTTTCGATTCCTGAAGAAATGCTTGAAGCGCGTGAATATAAGGTAGAAGTCGTAAAAATAGAAGCTTTAACATACGATACCAATCTAGTACGTTTCAAGCTGCTCGAGCCTAGCACTATGGAATTTAAACCTGGGCAATACGCGCAGTTGAAAGTTCCAGGCATCGATATTATTAGAGCCTATTCGATTGCTTCAAATCCTAAAAACACCAACGAGTTAGAGTTTATTATTCGCATGGTTCCAAAAGGACAGGCGACAACTTTTGTTCATAAAGCGCTTATCGAAGGCGATAAAATCATTTTAACAGGGCCTTATGGTACCTTCTATTTACAAGAAGATAGCAAACGGGACATGATTTGTATTGCGGGTGGATCAGGGAAAGCACCGATTCGTTCGATTCTTTCTTATATGAAAGACCGCGGGATGAAGCGTAAGGTTAAATATTTCTTTGGTGCCGTGGCAAAACGTGACTTATACTATACTGAAGAGATGCGTGCTTTAGAAAAAGAGTTTGAAAACTTTACATATATTCCTGCACTATCAGAGCCAGCCCCTGAGGATAACTGGGAAGGCGAAGTAGGTTTGATCACTGATGTAGTTGATCGTCACACGGAAGATTTATCAGAAGCCGAGGCATACTTGTGTGGTTCACCTGGTATGATTAACGCTTGTATTGATGTTTTGAATAAACATAAAATTAAAGAAGAAAACGTTTTTTACGATAAGTTTAGTTAGAAAAAATACTCACTGTTGAGTATTTTTCTTCTTGATAAGGAGTTAGGGTATTATGGAAAAACTTATTGAGATTGTTCAGTTTTTCATTTTAGGGGTGCTTCAAGGTATCACAGAACCGCTGCCAATATCGAGCAGTGGACATCTTGTTATTGTGCAACACTTTTTTCAGTTACCAAATCTTACATACTTTTTAGAAGTCTATTTACATGTTGCTTCATTACTTGCGATTGTGGTGTTTTATCGAGTTAAAATCAAATCGCTCGTTGTTGGTGTCTATAAGTTTGTCATCAAAAAAGATCAAACTTATAAGACGGATTGGCACTATTTTTTATTATTACTTCTAGCAACTGTTCCGGCTGCGTTTTTTGGATTGCTGTTTTTAACCTTTTTTGAAAGCTTTTTAAATCTCTTAGCAGTTGGTCTTAGTTTGTTAGTAACCGGTTCTATTTTACTTTTAGTGCATCGGTCAAGTGTTGAGAATAAAAAAGAAACAATCAATATAAAAGATGCTTTAAGCATTGGTTTTTTTCAAGTCTTTGCACTGTTGCCTGGAATTTCTCGAAGCGGCGCAACGATGACGGGTGGGTTGTTAAGAGGTGTTAAGTTTGAAAAGGTACTTGAATTTTCTTTTTTGTTGTATATTCCAGTCACGATTGGTTCGAGCCTTTTAATGAT
>SKGE01000015.1 GCA_007117625.1 Candidatus Izemoplasma sp.
TAAGTAGCTTGCACTTGAGGTTTGAAATAGGTTAATTGTTGAACGTACTCTGCTATATGGGATAATCCCGTTATTATGTAATAAAATAGAACTTTGAGTAAGGGATCCTCCGGTTTTATGCATGCTGATAGTAGCCATGTCGGCTCCTAGTTCAATCGCAGATTTAGGAAAGGCTTCATGAAGTGAGAAGTGACTACCGTGTGATTGATCTGCCAAAACCGCCATGTTTTTCTGATGTGCGTATGCTGCAATCGCTTTAAAATCTGAAGTAAATCCAAAATAGGTTGGATGGAGTAAAAAAACCGCTTTTGCAGTGGGGTGTTTATCAATCGCAGCCATCACAGATTCTTTTGTGACACCCATTGATACACCGCTTGATGCATCAATGTGAGGCTCGATGTAAATGGGAATCGCTCCCGCTAGCACAATCGCATTAAAAGTTGATTTATGCATATTTCTTGGGAGAATGATTTTATCTCCTTCATTACAGGCTGATAAAATCATGTTTTGAACACCACTTGTTGAACCGTTTACCAAGAAGAATGCGTGGTCAGATCCAAAAAGATCTGCGGCGAGTGCTTCGGCATCCTTGATAACGCTGATCGGATTCGATAAAGAATCTAACTCTTTCATGCTGTTGACATCAAGTTTAAAAACCGCTTCACCAACAGCCTCTTTAAAAGCTTTAGGTATGCCATTTCCCAGTTTATGTCCGGGAACATCGAATGCGGTTGGGTAGGTGTTGAGACCATAATGGATTAAAGCATCAAATAGAGGTGCTGATTCATGCTTATTTTTCATAGATATTCATTCCATAATAAATTTCTTTCATCTCTTGCTTGAGTGAGTTCGATAAACTCTTTTGTCTTGTAGGTGTTAAATCATCTTTTTTCTTACCAAACAAATAGTTATCAAGATCTAACTCTTTTAGCATCATCTTGGTATGGAAAATATTTTCTTGGTATATATTGACATCAATGAGTTTGTAGCGTTCAACTGTCGCTTCGTCAATGTAGTCTTGAATGGTATCGATGTCGTGGTCTATGAAGACTTTTTTTCCGCTTGCTAAACGAGTGAACCCTCGCACACGATAGTCTACAGTAATAATATCAGAGTCAAAGCTTGCGATGAGATAATCTAATGCATTCAATGGTGATATTTCTCCGCATGTTGAAACGTCGATATCGACCCGGAATGTTGAAACGCCTTTTTCCGGATGCGATTCTGGATAGGAATGGACAGTGATGTGTGACTTATCTAAATGGCCTACAACATTGTGGTTTTTGGGGCTGATGACACCTCGGTTACACGAATCATCTAATGCATAGACAGGGACTTCTTCTTCGCTGATTAAGATTGTAACACTCGCGCCTTGAGGCTCGTAATCTTGTTTCGATATGTTTAAAATACTGGCACCGATTTTATTCGTGACAGTCTCTAAAATTTCAGTAAGTCTTTTTGAGTTGTATACTTCATCGATATACTCGATGTAGGCTTCACGTTCTTTCTTGGTTTCGGTGATGCATATATCATAGATGTTAAATGACAATGATTTTGTTAGGTTATTAAAACCATAGAGTGCTAATTTTGGTTTTTCCATAGAACCCTCCCTGTTATTTTACCGCAGATAAAAGTGCATCCACACGATCTGTTTTTTCCCATGGTAAATCTAAATCATCACGACCGAAATGACCATAGGCAGCGGTTTGTTTGTAAATAGGACGTTTGAGGTCGAGCATTTCAATAATCGATTGTGGTCTTAAGTCAAACACGTTACGAATGGCAGTTTCAAGAACCTCGTCTGTCTTTGTGCCGGTTCCGAAGGTATCAATGCGAATACTCGTTGGTTGAGCAACACCAATGGCATATGAAAGTTGAACTTCACAACGTTTTGCAAGTTGTGCAGCAACGATGTTTTTAGCGACATACCGGGCTGCATAAGCAGCACTTCTATCGACTTTTGATGGATCTTTTCCACTAAATGCGCCTCCACCATGTCGAGCGTATCCACCATAGGTGTCAACAATGATTTTTCGTCCTGTTAATCCAGAATCTCCGTGAGGTCCTCCAATAACGAACTTACCAGTAGGATTGATAAAAATTTTCGTTTTTTCATCGATAAGTTCGCTCGGAATAACTTTATTAATTACATGTTCACGAATGTCTTCGTGGATTTGAGTTTGTTTGATATTGGGAGCGTGTTGACTCGATACTACAATTGCATCAACGCGGATTGCTTGATCATCATTATCAAACTCAATAGTGACTTGCGTTTTACCATCAGGGCGTAAGTATGAACATGTTCCATTTTTACGGACCTCTGTTAAGCGTCTAGCAAGTTTGCTTGCTAATACAGCTGTCAGCGGCATATATTCAGGCGTTTCGTCGGTGGCATAGCCAAACATAATTCCTTGGTCCCCTGCGCCTTGTTCTAAAAAGGCCCCCTTACCTTCATCGACACCTTGTGCGATATCTGGTGATTGTGGATCAATTGCAACCAACACTCCCATTGTTTCAGCATCAAATCCATATTTACCTCGGTCATAACCAATTTCTTTTACCGTTTCTCTAACAATTTTTTGAATATCGACATAGGTAGTTGTGGTGATTTCTCCCATCACAAGAACAAGACCGGTTGTGACTGCGGTTTCGCAGGCCACACGAGCCTCTTTATCATCTGCTAAAATACGATCAAGAATGGCATCAGAGATTTGATCACAAATCTTATCCGGATGCCCTTCTGTAACTGATTCTGAAGTGAATAATTTTTTATTAATCATAGGTTTAAAATCCTTTCTATTAAAGAGTCTATATTATTGTATCAAAAAGCTTTTAAATAGCAAGCAAAAAATAACAGTATTTTTAATTATTTTGTTTAGTAATAATAAACTTATCCTTGTAATGAGAAAAAAGCATAATGACTTATGCTTTAAGGGTTTTGAGTAAAGATGCGACATGTGTTTTTGCTTTAACATTTCGGTAACTCTCGATAATATGACCTTGTTCGTCTAATATGAAGGTACTGCGAACAACGCCCAGATATGTTTTTCCATACATTTGTTTTTCTTGTAACACATCAAATGCTTTTATAAGTAACTGATCAGGATCACTGAGCAATAAGATAGATAGGTCTTGCTTGTCAGTGAAGTTGATATGTGAGCGAACTGAATCTTTGCTTACACCAATGATTTTGTACCCTAAGGCTTCAAAGTCTTTACGATAATGGCTAAAGTCTTTAGCTTCTATGGTGCAGCCGCTGGTGTTGTCTTTGGGGTAAAAATAAAGGATGATTTTCTGTCCTTTAAAATCTGATAGCTGATAGTCTTTTTGATCATTGCCTTTTAAGGTTATGTTTATATATTCCATAACTACTCCTTTGATAAGTTTTTTTTGGACTTAGGGACAGGGTCGTAACCACCTTTTGAGAAGGGATTACATCGTAGGATGCGATAAAACGAAAGCCAGAGTGCCACGAAAAAGCTGCGTTTTTCGAAGGCTTCTTTAGCATAATGACTACAAGTTGGGTGGTATCTACAGCTAGGGGCTGTGTTTTTTGATATCGATTGATATTTTTCGATCAACTTAATCGCAACTTTTCTCATAAGGCACCTCCATAGTGTAATCATATCAAAGCTAGTTTTTTTCTTCAAGAAAGATAGAAGACTATTGATGAGTTTCCTGAATATATTAGACAAACCCTATCTTTTTGTGATAAAATGACACTTGGTGATAATATGGAAAATCATACACATGTTGAACTATTTTATACCTTTTTGAACGAGGTATCTGAATCAGTTCAAAAGACGCTTCAATGTAGCTATTTAGATGCCTTGGTTGAGGCCTTAAACTTTTTACTTGATGATGCTTTTATTCAAGATGTTGAAGCAGAAGTCATTGCCTCGTCTAAAGCAAAAAAAGCATTGATTTCTGAGGTTAGTTTTGCCAAAGAAAGTGTTCGAAAAGCATACCAGTTAGCGGTGCTTAAAGGGCTAAAAACTTCACAGATTACTAACGCTCAAATGACCCCTGATACCATCGGGATTTTCATGAAGTATTTAATTGATAAATTGTATGGGAAAAATTTTCCTGAGACAATTTTTGACCCACTCGTAGGAACAGGTAATCTATTGGCAACTTTAGCGAACCATAGTTCTAAAGCTTTTCGTGCAGTAGGAGTCGATGATGATGCGATAATGTGCAGTTTGTCGCGAAATATATTTGACGCACTAGAGATTAAAAATCAAATCTTTCATCAAGATACGGTAACGTTCCAAGCTGAGCCATACGAGCTGATTGTGACAGATTTCCCACCAGATAAAATCGATGATAAGTTTGGTTATTTTCCCTATCCTGTCATCATGCATCATTTAGATCATTTAAAAGATGGACATTATTTTATAGCTTTAATCGAGAATCGTTTTTTTGAACAAACACAAAGTGCTTTATTTCGAAAAAAACTAGCTGAAAAAGCACATTTATATGGTTTAATAAAGTTGGATGAAAGTCTTTTTAAGAATCACCCTCAAAGTATTTTAATAATGAAGAAAAAAATAGATAAAACGGAAACCATCGATGACTTTTTATTAGTAGATTTGCCAAGTTTTTCAGATCGGGATGCTTTTCATAAGGCGCTGAGTAAAATGGATCAATGGTTTGCAAAGAAAGAGGTAGATGTACAATGAAAATAATGGCAGTTAATGCGGGGAGTTCATCCTTAAAATTTCAACTTTTGGAGATGCCAAATGAGCGTGTAGTTACAAGTGGTGTTGTTGAAAGAATCGGACTACCGAATGCAGTTTTCACTATTAAGGTAGATGGTGAAAAGCATTCAGACACGTTGGATATTCCAGATCATACGATTGCGGTTGAGCTTTTGCTAAAGCAATTGGTTAGTTTAAAAATTGTCGAGAGTTACGATGAAATTGTTGGTGTCGGGCATCGTGTTGTTCATGGTGGAGAGAAGTTTAGTGACTCGGTTTTAATCGATGAGGAAGTTATTGAAGCGATTGAAGCGGTGAGTGATTTAGCGCCTTTGCATAATCCTGCGAACTTAACTGGTATTCAGGCATTTACAAAAGCATTACCGGAAGCCCCACAAGTTGCAGTGTTTGATACTGCCTTTCACCAAACGATGAAAGAAGAAGCTTATATGTACTCAACACCGTATGAGTGGTATGAAAAATATGGGGTTCGTAAGTACGGATTCCACGGAACTAGTCATAAGTATGTTTCGCAGCGTGTTGCAGCGATATTAAATGAAGATGTTAAAGCGCTGAAGACCATTGTTTTACATATTGGAAACGGTGCGAGTATATGTGCAGTTGATGGTGGGAAGAGTGTTGATACATCAATGGGATTCACCCCGTTAGCTGGTATTTCGATGGGGACACGTAGTGGAGATATCGATCCGGCGATTGTTGAGTTTATTTCAACAAAAGAAAACAAAACCGTACAGCAAGTGATGAACGATTTAAATAAAAGCTCAGGATATTTAGGTATGAGTCGAGTTTCTTCGGATTCACGAGATTTGTGGGATGCCGCGTATAAAGGTGATGCAAAGAGTTTACTAGCGATTAAAAAGCAAGCTAAGCAAATTGCTGATTATATTGGGGCATATTACATTTTAATGGGTGGTGTTGATACCATTGCATTTACTGCAGGGGTTGGAGAAAACGCTCCGAATACAAGAGAGATGATTGTTGAGCGATTGAGTGCAATCGGAGCGAAACTCGATCACAAAGCTAATGAAGCACGCGGTGTTGAGACAATTATTTCAAGTGCTGATTCTAAAGTGAAACTGCTTCTTGTACCAACGAATGAAGAAGTGATGATTGCGCGTGACACGATACGTTTAATGGAAAAACAATAATAAAGAAAAAAGTGATTGAATACGTATTATACGGATGAGGAGGTATAATATGAAGAAAGTCACTTTTTTTATTGTTTTAGGACTAATGATGCTTTTTGCATCAATGTCATCTGCAACCTCAAAAGATGTTTTAGATTCACATGTTGAGACTAGAGATGAGTATAATGGTGATTATACAGAACTCATCATTGAAGTGAGTGGAAAGCATCATTTTGAGAAACGGTTAGGCACGAGTGAGTCACGGTATTATTTGGCAGGCATTGGGGTGTTTGATGAACAATTTATGTTTTATGGGTCAATCAATCTTGTCACTGATGAAGCGCGCACGCTCAACGCGTTTGTATTAACGGTTGATGTTGATGGGAATGTTGTTGAGGAGTGGATTTATGAAGATTTTGATACATCGACTCGAGTTGTTGAACATTTTGAGATTGAAGAAATGGTTATTTTACAAATTGAAGAGCGGGTTGAAATTGATGATCGGATTAGCGAGTTTTCAAAGACGCATTTTGTAAAAATGCAAGAGAACATGAGTATTGATGCGAGCATTCGTCTACCAGAAAAGTTGAATCATAGGGAAGTGATTGATGGCGTTTTGTATCTAGCAAGGTATCAAAACCGGGATTATGCTTATGCGATTAATGCATCGTTTAAGCTGTATGATCAACAGTATGTCTACGGCATTATTAACCAACAAACCTATGAAGGTAAAGCGAGTGGATTTGTTTTGAACCCAGCGTTAATAGGAACTGAAGTTGTGTTTGGGTATTTTGAGATTGAGTATCCAGGCCATTATGTGATTGACCGCAATGGTGAGACGTTAAACTTTACTGTAGAACCTACTGTTAGCGGTGTTCAGGATGGTGGTGTTTATAATCAAAGGGTTCGTATTGATCTTTCTGCAGGGTATGCACTGTTGAACGGGCGTGTCTTTTCCTTAGATGATGAGATTGTAGAACCTGGTGAGTATACACTTACGATCGAAGGTCTCAATGGTTATCAGAAGACGCTTGCGTTTACGATGATGGCAAGCTTAGAAGGGGTTTATGATGGAAATACGTATGATAACGCGCGAACACTTACCTTTAATGGGGAAGGCTATTTGAACAATCGTTTGATATCATCGGGTACGGTGGTTGATGAAGCGGGGGAATATCACTTGCGTATTGAGGGTAAGAACGGGTATTCAGAGCAACATAGTTTTATCATCGACTTTAATGAAGCGGATGATACTAGCAGTAATTTTATGTTGTTTATGGAAGTAGGACTTGTCGTGAGTGCTCTCGTGATTGTTGGTGGCTGGTTTATCTATCAGAAGTTTGTCAAAAAGTGATGCTTTATTGCGTCACTTTTTTGTAAAAATAAGGTAAAGCTAGGTCAGTTTCATGATACAATAAATGCAACAAAGCGGGTGTGATATTATGCGTGTAACAAGTTTGTTTTTGGAAAGTGGTTATAGTTTTAACGGCTCTAATGTTATGTTAGAGTCTTTACTTAGTCATGCCCAACAAGAAGGTTTAGATGTGGTTGCTTTGACGGATACTAAGATGCACAATGTCTATGCTTTTTACCAAAGCGCAAAAGCCTTGGGAATTGATGCGATTATTGGGTTGCAGGTAAAGCTTGAACCACTTTTAGATGGTGCCTATATTCATCTGACGTGTTATGCACAAAATGGGGTAGGGTTTAAAAACCTTTTGAAGTTATCGAGTTTACAAAGTTTTCATCAAACGTTGTCATTTGAGCTTTTAAAGAAGTATTTAAATGGTGTTTCTATAGTGGTTGGCGTACATGAAGGAGAAATTTATCAATATTTAGAGGATGCGCATCATTTGAAGATCATTCTTAATGAAATCAAAACCTTAAGTAAAGACACTTGGATTGCGGAAAATTTTAATATCGAGATGGCTGAACAAAGCGTTTTACCGAGTCTATATGTGGATTTTGTTCGCTATCGTAACCAAGAAGACTACCGTGTTTTTAAGGCGTTAAAGAAGATTTTCCAGCTACCTATGGAAAGTTTATTTGAAAGTCAGGTGGATGCTTATTTAAAACCGAAAGCGTATTTCGAGCGATTAAGTGAAGTAGCTGTAAAGCAACTCGATGATTTTATTGATAAACATCTGTTTGAACTAGCATTACCCTCTCCGCAGTTGCCACGGTTCAAGGATACTCAAGGGTTGAGTAGTGAAGCGTATTTGCGAGCTTTAGCAATGAAGGGGTTAAAGAAACGTTTGAAGCACCGTAGTGTTGATGAAGCGGTATATTTAAAACGTCTGAAGGAAGAGTTATCGACGATTCACACCTTGGGGTACGATGACTACTTTCTGATTGTTTGGGATGTCGTTCGTTTTGCTAAAAGTGAGGGTTATCTTGTTGGACCGGGGCGGGGCAGTGCTCCAGGCAGTTTGGTGGCTTATTGTCTTGGGATTACCGATATTGATCCGATTAAGTTTAACTTGTTGTTTGAACGGTTTTTAAATAAAGCACGACAAACGATGCCGGATATTGATATCGATTTTCCAGATTATGCAAGAGAGGCTGTTATTGCCTATGCAAATCGAAAGTATGGTCAAGAGTTTGTTGCTTATATTTGTACCTTTGGAACGTTTTTAAAACGCAGTGCTTTAAGAGATAGTGCACGTGTTTTTGAGATTGAAGCAAAGTATGTGAATGAGATTGTTAAGCGATTAGAGTCGTATGAACACATTGCTGCGATGGTGTTAGAAGATAAAGATGTTCAAAACCGTATGGCTCAGCATGATCAGATTCGAGAATGGTTAGAGGTAGCGCGTAAAATTGAGGGGTTACCTAAGCATGTTGGTACGCATGCGGCTGGGGTGGTTTTATCGCATGAGCCGATTGTTGAGTATACAGCGATTCAGCCAGGCTTGAATGATAGTTATCAAACGCAGTATGCGATGGAGGATTTAGAGCGTATCGGACTGTTAAAAATGGATTTTTTAGGGCTTCGCAACCTCACGATGATTGAAACGATTGTTCGAGATATTGCAATGCATACGAATGAGACGCTGAACATGTATCATGTACCACTCGATGATGCAAAAACCTTTAAGTATTTACGCGAGGGTTCAACGACAGGAATCTTTCAGTTAGAATCCCCTGGTATGAGACGTTTAATTAAGGATATGCAAATCCGTGATTTCAATGATATTGTGGTAATTTTAGCGCTTTACCGACCAGGACCTATGGAAAGTATTCCAGTTTATTTGAGACGGAGAAGTAAAAAGGAAGCTATTGAGGTTTTACATGAAAGTTTGAAACCAATTTTAGAACCAACAGAAGGGATTTTACTCTACCAAGAACAAATTATGGCGATTGCTTCAAGTTTCGCTGGATATACGATGCAAGAAGCCGATTTGTTAAGAAGAGCTGTCAGTAAAAAAGACCGAATCGTACTTGAGACAGAGCGAGAGCGATTTGTTGAAAAATCGGTTGAAAATGATATGGATGAAAAGCTTGCGAATAATATTTATGATTATATTGTTAAGTTTGCTAACTACGGCTTTAATAAGAGTCACTCTGTAGCGTATGCTTTGATCAGTTATTGGATGGCGTATTTGAAAGCGAATTATCCTGCTTATTTTATAGGTGTTTTGATGCAAAATGCACTTTCGAGCGAGTCTTTAATGCGGGAGTATATTCAAGAAGCGCTTCAACTTGGAATAACGGTAAAAGGTCCGGATATTCGTATTAGTCATCAACGGTTTGTTTTTCAAGACAATTGTTTATATTATCCTTTAACGGGGATTAAGAATGTTGGCAAATCGGTTTTAAATCAGATTGAACATGTTCGAAAAGAAAAGCCTTTTGCTGGTTTTGGAGATTTTATTGCACGCACGAAAAGTGTCTTGAACAAACGTGCCTATCAGTATTTGATTTATGCCGGTGCTTGTGATTGTTTTGGACTAAACAAGCGGATGATGGTTGAAAATATTGAGGCATTGATGCAGTTTTTAGATTATCAAGGTTTTGCGGCTTTAGACGAATTTGTTTTTGATCAATATGATGAGTTTAATAATGAACAATTAAAGCATTTTGAAAAAGAAGCACTAGGGATTACCTTAAAGTACGATCCTTTAAGTCGTTTTATGCATTTGTATAAAAAAGAGGGGATTTATGCACCGAGTGATATCGCAGACTTACCTATGGAGAAAAAAGTTATACTGATGGCAGTTTTAGGGCGTATTAAAACGATCAAAACGAAAAAAGGTGATGCGATGGCGTTTTTGTCTTTAGAAGATAAGACACAAAAGATTGATGCTGTGTGTTTTCCAGGGGTTTATAAACATGTTGCCGACCGCCTTGTTAAGGATGCGGTGCTTTATTTAAAAGGAACAGTAGAACGTAAGCAAGAAAAACGACAGTTCATTGTCGAAGATGTAAAACAGGTTGAATAAGCTTGTGTTATAATAGTGATAAGTAGGTGATTTGATGCGAAATATAGCAGTTTTAACCTCTGGTGGAGATGCCCCAGGGATGAACATGGCAATCCGCACGATTGTTCGAAGCGGATTCCATTATGGATTTAATGTTTATGGTGTTTATAACGGATATAAAGGATTAGTAAAAGGCGAAATTAAGCAGATGACACGTGAGACTGTCTCACGTATTTTAAACCGTGGGGGGACGATTTTAGGAAGTGCTCGATACCCACAGTTTTTGGAAGAGAAATATCAGAAGATTGCGGCTAAAAATTTGAAGGAACATGATATTGATGGTCTGATTGTCATCGGTGGTGATGGGACCTTTCGCGGCGCACTAGCACTTCATAAATTTGGTATAAAATGTGTGGGGTTACCAGGAACGATTGACAATGATATTCCTTCTACAGATTACACGATTGGATTTTTTACTGCGCTGAATACTGCGGTAGAAGCGATTGATCGTTTGAGGGATACGTCTTTTTCACATCGACGTTGTAGCGTGGTTGAAGTGATGGGAAGAAACTGTGGTGATTTAGCGCTTTATGCTGGTATTGCAGTAGGAAGTGAGTTTATTATTACGCCAGAGACTGGTTATGATAAAAAGAAAACGTTAGATGCAGTTAAAGGGTCTTATCGAAGAAATAAACGCCATGCAGTTGTAGTGGTTACTGAAAATATGCTCGATGTTAATAAGTTGGCCAAAACCATCGTAGAAGAGGTCGGTTATGAGACGCGTGCTACGGTGCTTGGTCATGTTCAGCGCGGCGGAAATCCGACCGCATTTGATCGTGTTTTGGCGACTGAAATGTCTGAGTATGCTGTTGAGCTTTTGAGCAAAGATATTGGTGGCAAAGTGGTTGCCTTAAGAGGAATGGACATTATTGATGTCGGTATTGAAGACGCACTCACCATGGAAAAACAAGTTTCAAATAAACGATATGGACTCGTTGGAAAACTGGTTCGATAGGAGGCAATATGATACCATTTAATCAAACAAAGATTGTATGTACGCTCGGACCTGCTACAGAGTCGTACGAAATGATGAAACGGTTAGTATTAGCAGGTATGGATGTTATTCGGTTGAATTTCTCTCATTCAACGCATGAAGAACATAAAGAACGCTTAGACATGTTAAAACAGTTAAATGAAGAGTTGAATACAAACGTGGCATCACTGGTTGATACGAAAGGTCCCGAGATTAGAACGCATAAGTTCGAAGGTGGTCAAGCGCTTATTGAGTTTGGTTCTAAAGTAACGATTTATATGCAAGAAATTCTTGGTGACAGTTCGAAATTTAGTGTCAATTATCCAAACCTTTATAAGGATGTTACAGTTGGTGGGACCATTGTGGTCGATGATGGGTATTTATCATTGAAGGTAGTTGACATTGATTATGATGATCAAATTATTGTTACAGAATCATTTAATACGCATACAATTCGAGATCGTCGGGGCATTAATGTTCCAGGGATGACATTGAATCTGGAGTATTTATCTGATAAAGACATCAGTGATATTGAGTGGGCCTATACGAATGATGTTGATTTTATTGCAGCATCGTTTGTTCGTCGAAAGGAAGATGTTCAAGCAATTCGAAAACTACTTGATGATAACGGTGGTCATCGCATTCAAATTATTGCTAAGATTGAAAATCAAGAAGGTGTCAATAATCTAGATGAGATTACTGATATTGCCGACGGTGTGATGATTGCTCGTGGTGACTTAGGGGTAGAAGTGCCTCCTGCTGAGGTTCCTGTCATTCAGAAAAACATTATTGCTATGTGTCATCGTAAGAATAAAATTAGTATTACGGCAACGCAAATGCTCGAAAGTATGCAAGTGCATCCGAAACCAACCCGTGCTGAGGTAAGTGATGTTGCAAATGCTATTTTAGATGGTACCGATGCGATTATGTTGAGCGGTGAGAGCGCGATTGGAAAGTATCCTATTGAGAGTGTTGAGGTCATGCAACACATTGCGAAACGGATGGAGAAAGAAATTGATAGGCGTGCTTTAATCGAACGTGCTTCTAGCAATGTGAAAAATGATATTGCAAGCAACATTGCACTAAGTGTTGGACATTCTGTTTTTCAGGGGCAAGCCAATTTAGTCATCGCGCCTACGATGAGCGGTAATACGGCTAGATTGTTGTCAAAGTTCCGTCCAAATACAATGGTTCTCGCGCTAGTTCCAAGTGCTGAAAAAGCACGTGAGTTAGCACTCAATAGTTGTATTAATGCAATTGTGTTTGATCTTCCTACCGATACAGAAGTTTTAGTGCAAATGAGTTTAAACTATGTAAAAGAAAAAGGTTTTGTCACGAACAAAAGTCGTGTAATTATTACTGGTGGATTCCCGATTGGAACCCCAACAAACAGTTTAAGAATTATAGATATTGGATAGATGCGAGGAAACTTGCATCTTTTTTTGTTTACATGCTATATTAAGTATGGTACTATACAATATATAGTAGTTGTGGAGGTGTACCATGGATGTTCAATTAAAAAAAGGCGTTTTGGACCTTTGTGTGTTAAGTCGCTTGAGTATCCAAGATGCCTATGGGTATGATATATATCAAACGATTGATAAAGTCTTAGGTATTAGTGAAAGTACGATTTATCCGATATTACGGAGACTTGTAAAAGAAGGCTATGTGACAACGTATTTACGAGAATCAAGCGGGGGACCCCCAAGAAAGTATTTCCGAATTACAGATAGGGGACTCACGCAATATAAGGCATTGCGCAATCAGTGGGACAAGTTTATTCGTGATGTTAGTTTAATTATTTAGGAGGATTATGATGAAAAAGAAGTTTTTAAGTACGTTAGAGACATTGTTAGCACCACTTGAAAAAGAAGAACGTGA
>SKGE01000076.1 GCA_007117625.1 Candidatus Izemoplasma sp.
ATTGGTCGAGCAGCGCGAAACAGTGAAGGGTTTGTTGCGCTTTATGCCGATCGAATTACCGATTCAATGCGTGAAGCGATCGATGAAACGCAGCGACGACGTGATATTCAACAAGCGCATAATGAAAAGTATGGCATCGTTCCTACAACGATTAAGAAGGCTGTTCGTGAGTCGATTCGTGTGAAGTTAGAAGCGATTGATGAAGGTATTAAAGATATTGCGAAGCTGTCGAAATCGGATAAGGAAGCATTAATTAAAGATTTAGATAAGGATATGCGTAAAGCGGCGAGAGATTTGGATTTTGAGAAGGCTGCAGAATACCGTGATTTAATCTTAGAGATTCGGGCATCGATGTGATGCCTTTTTTCTTGACAAAAATATGACACTAGTGTCATAATGAGTTTGAGGTGGTTTTATGCCTAAAAAGACGTTTTTACGATTAAAAGCTTCCAAGCAAACCAGAGTTTATCAGGGATTAATTGATGTTTTTTATGAAAAAGGGTACGAGGCGGTCTCGGTCGCAGACATTGTGAAAGTCTGCGCGATTCCAAGAGGTAGTTTTTACATGTATTTTGAAGATAAGTTTGATGCGTTTATGTATATTTTGTCACATGCGCAAAAAGATAAGATGATTTATTTAAAGCCGGTCCTTGATAGACTTAATGATCGAGCGTTTATGGATTGTTACATTGATTTGATTAAAGCTGGATTAGCATATGCTAATGAACATCCGAAGTTGGTTGGATTGTGGATGCGATTTTATCGTAGTTCGAGTCATCGATTGAGTCAGCATTGGAGAGTGTTTGAACTTCAGGCGATTGATGTTTTGTCTGAATATTTAAAACAAGATCAGAATCGTGGGCATATTCGCGATGAGGTGGATATTCGATCACTGGCTAAGCTTTTATATCATATACAATCGATTGATATCTTAGAGGCGTATATTGATGGAGAAGCTGAGAATACTATTATCAATAAGGTTGATGCTTATTTAGAAATTATTTTGAATGGTATTAAGGAGGCGTAAGATGGCTAAAAAAGTGTTTGAAGTAAAAGATTTACGGTTTCGGTACGCTAAAAGTAATGTTGAAGCGGTTCGGGGAATTTCATTTGATGTTTACGAAGGTGAAATTTTTGGGTTACTTGGTCCGAGTGGTGCTGGCAAGAGTACAACTCAGAAAATTATGACAAAGTTATTTCGAGATTACCAAGGGGAAATTCTTTATTATGGAAAAGATTTAAAAAACTACTCTAATGCCTATTATGAAGATTTAGGAGTAGGTTTTGAACTTCCGGTACATTTTTCTAAGTTGACCGGCTATGAGAATATGCATTTTTTTAGCCAGTTGTATCAGCAAAGAGCAGATATTGATGATTTGTTAAATCAAGTTGGATTGCTGGAAGATAAGGACCGTATGGTGGGTGAATATAGTAAGGGAATGAAGATGCGGTTAAACTTTGTGAGAGCGTTGCTTAACCATCCGAAAGTATTATTTTTAGATGAGGTTACGAATGGTCTTGATCCGAAAAATGCTCGGATTATCAAAGACTTGATTCAAGCGTTTAAAGAAGCTGGCGGAACGGTTTTTTTGACGACCCACCTCATGAATGATGTTGAAGAACTCTGTGACCGTGTGGCGTTTATTCGTCAGGGTGAAATTGTTGAAATCGCGACACCGAGATCGCTTAAGCTAAAGTATGGCAACCGTGAGGTTCGTGTTGAGTATTTTAATAATGGAAAAACGGAAACGGATGTATATCCATTAGATGACATTGGAACGAACAAAGATTTTTTAAGTCTAATTAAAGATAAAGAAATAGAGACGATCCATAGTGGTGAAACGTCATTAGATGAGATTTTTATCAAAGTGACTGGAGAAAAAGTCGATGCATAACTTCGGAGTTTTGTTAAGAGGAGAAATGCAACGATTGGTGCGTTATAAGATTTTACAAATTAGTTTTGTTGTGTCACTGCTGTGGTTAGGCATATTGTTTTTGATTGGATCGGATCATGTTGCAGACTTTGTGCCGCTATTTATATTTATTGATGTTTCGATGATGACGGTGTTGTTGGTTGGAGCCAATTTATTTTTTGAAAAACAAGAAAACACTTTAAAAACGTTGTTGATAACACCCTCGGATTTTGTTGCACTGTTAGCAAGTAAGTTTGTTTCATCGCTTTATTTAGGGTTACAGTCGACTGTGGTCATTGCTTTGTTTGCGGTACTTATGTTTGATGTATCGATTGCGGTTCTTTGGTTGATTGTGTTTGTTTTATTAATTACATGTGTCCATACTGCGATAGGGTTTACTTTTGTTGTTTTTGTTAAAGATTTTAATGGATTGTTGGCCTTTACGATATTCTATATGTTTTTGTTTGCGTTTCCTAGCATTTTCTTTATGCTAGACCTTTTACCGAGTAGTGCTGAATATTGGTTGATGTTTTCTCCAACACACGCAGGGATGTTAATGATTAACTATACGTTTGGAGAAGATGTGGCTTGGTGGTTGCTGTTGCTCGGTGCTCTATATTTAGTTGTTTTGTCAGCTGTGTTAATACGGTTTGTGATTTCTCCAAAGTATGTGGAAACGGCTGTGAGGGAGTGATGGTATGCGTAAATACATAAAACTTTTAAAATATGAGCTTAAAAACTTAATTCGCGATAAGATGACGCTTGTGATGTTAGTCTATCCATTGATGTTGATGTTGGTAGGTGCGTTTGTGATTCCTACTGTTGTTGATCAGTTTGGTGAAGGTGGTGAAGGTCAGCGTATAGCATCTTTGGTGATTATTGTGGTTTTTGCAGCAATTGCCCCTTTTATTGGAAGTGCATTGTTAGGGTTTAGTCTATTAGACAACCGTGATGAGAATACCCTTGATACAATTCGTGTCACACCAATATCTTTAAGAGGTTATATTACCTTTAAATGCATCTACGCATATATATTAGGAGCCAACGGAACATTTTGGATTATTTATGGGACGCGACTTTTAGCAGGTGATGGCTATACTGTTGGTGGCATGGATTTATTTGAACCGTTCACTGTTGGTGTTGTACTTACATATGCACTCACAGCCAGTTTGTTTATTCCAGTTTTTGCATTGCTTTTATCAGCGTTTGCAAAAAATAAGATAGAAGGTTTTGCTTATATGAAAGGATCGGGAATGATTATTATGTTACCGGTACTAACCATTTTAAATGCATTACAAGACTGGAAACAGTATTTTCTAGGAGTGATGCCAACGTTTTGGCCAATCAAAGGCATGTTGGTTCAAACAGGATTGCTTGAACACTCAGACAATTTGCCTTATATAGGATATATAATCGTTGGTGTGATGTATAAAATAGTGTTAATTATCTTAATGTATAAAGTTTTCGAAAAAAAAGTTCAAAACTAAGTCATTTCAAAAAGAGGCTAAAAACAGCCTCTTTTTTATTGTTGTATCCTATAAATTAAACCATAAATTAAAAATATTAAAAAAAAGATTAAAAAAATTAATTTTATTGTTGACATTAATTATTTTATGGTATATTATGAAGTTGTAATCAAGTTAGTTAATCTAAAAATTAATAAAATCAATATTAACATTAATAAAGTGAAGGTGTTTTAAATGAAAGGAAAAAATTATGGATTTTACAAGCATTCAAGTTCTAAAGAATCATTCGTATCAAAAATTAAACTAAGTAAAAGTACGATCAACCGATAGTCCTAAAAGAAGCAGCTTAGCCTTACTTAGGTACTTCGGGGATAGTACCAAAAAAAGAAGGAGGCGTTAAAATGAGTAGTTATGAAATGTTAATGACTTATGAAGTGCAAAAATCAAAATCATCTGAAGATAGACGTCAAGAAAAGCGTACTAGCCACAAATATTTATATTAAAAATAAAGGAGGCGACATCATGATGACCAATGAAATGATCGCAACTTACGAAAGTGTAAAAAACAAATTTAAATCAATCGATAAAAGACAAAAACGTATTTAATAAAAAGGAGTGATCGGATGAACGGTTACGAATATATTATGAGTTTTCATACCACAACGAACAAAATTGTTTTACTTAAAGAAGCTTACGGTAATAGGCCTTTGAATAATACATTGTGTGAATCTAAGGAAAAAGGAGAATAGCGATGAACACTGAAATGATGATGACGTATGAAATGATTAAATCTAAGTTAGAAACAAAAAGAGTCAAACGTTAATATTGATTTTGGATTTAAAAAATAAAATTATTAAATTCAAAGAGTATAACTAAAAAATATAGGAGGAATTATGATGAAAGAAAAGTTAGCGATATTAGATCAACTTGAAAACAAAGAGATTACGGCGGAAGAAGCAGAAAGAAAACTTGCTGAATTAAGAGGAACATTAAAAGCTTCAAAAGGTAAGACGATTAAAGTTTTTATCAAAAGTAATGATGGTGATGTTGTGAATGTTTCAGTACCACTTCAATTAGCGAAATTTTTGTCAAAAGGCAGTGCACACTTTTCTAAAGGGAAACTTGATAATGTTGATTTTAAAGAAATTATTGAGTATGCTGAAAGAGGAGACATTGGGGAGCTTGTTAATATTGAGAGCGCTGATGGCGATATCGTTAAAGTTTACGTTGAATAGAACCAGGAACTTGGTTCTATTTTTTTATAAAAATCGGCTTATTTGAAAGCTTAAATTCTTTTCTAGGTTTTATGTTATAATAAATGTATCATTATTTTTTTGGAGGCAGTATGAAATCGATACGTGAGTTGTACAAAATTGGTCGTGGTCCATCGAGTTCTCACACAATGGGTCCTGCGAAGGCTTGTCAAGTCTTCATGAAGCGCCATGATGCCGATCACTATCGAGTTATTTTATATGGTTCTTTAAGTTTGACAGGAAAAGGGCATTTGACAGATCAAGTCATTAAAGAAACACTTAAAAATGTCGATGTGATTTTTAGCAGTGATTTTATCGAAGACCATCCGAATACGATGGATTTAATTGCATATAAAAACCAACAAGAAGTTGGTAGATCAAGGGTATATAGTATTGGTGGTGGAACGATTCGCTTTGAAGGTGAAACTTTTGAAGAAACCGAGCATGTATACCCCCATCAAACCTTTCATGAAATAAAGACATACTGTTTGAAAGAAAAGATTGGGTTGCCCGAGTATGTGATGCGTTTTGAAGACTGTGATATAGAAGCGTTTTTGGAGACGGTTTGGGAAGCTATGCAGCATTCAATTGAGGATGGATTATCACGAGATGGAGTTTTGCCAGGAGCTTTAAAGGTTGAGCGCAAGGCGAGACATTTGTTTATCAATAAGATGAAAAATGAACCGAGTGAGATCTTTGAAAATCGTATGGTGAGTTCTTTTGCGTTTGCTGTGAATGAAACGAATGCGAGTGGTGGCTTTGTGGTCACTGCACCCACGTGTGGAGCAAGTGGAACGGTTCCAGCGGTACTGAAATATATGCAAGACCGTCACCGATTAAGTAAAAGTCGAATGATTCGTGCTTTGATGACTGCAGGGATTATTGGGAATATCATTAAGCATAATGCTTCAATTAGTGGTGCTGAAGCTGGGTGTCAAGCCGAGGTTGGAAGTGCTTGTAGTATGGCTGCGGCAGCGCATGCGCAACTGTTTAATTTAACGATTCATCAGATTGAGTATGCAGCTGAAATTGCGCTTGAACATCATTTAGGTTTGACGTGTGATCCGATTTTGGGCTACGTTCAAATTCCTTGTATTGAGCGAAATGCTGTAGCAGCGTTGCGTGCGATTGATGCTTGTGGACTGGCTTATTTTTTAAGCGATTCTAGAAAGATAGATTTTGATACAGTTGTCGAAACGATGTTTGAAACCGGAAAAGATATGCCCGCGAATTATCGTGAAACAAGCTGTGGAGGCCTTGCAAAGCGCTATAAGGTTGAGTGATAGGAAGAGAGTTGATTAATTTGGTTGAAAAGAATGGTTATTATGAGGTAGAATTCACTGACTTAACCCATGATGCAATGGGAGTGTGCAAAGTCGATGATTTTCCGATTTTTGTTAAGGAGGCTTTAAAAGGAGAAAAAGCTTTAATCAAGGTTATTAAGCTGAATAAGAATTTCGGCTTTGGTCGTTTGATTGAGCTCTTTTTAGAGTCGCCATTTAGAAAGGTGCCAATATGTGAACATTATCAAGCTTGCGGTGGGTGTAATACGATGCATATGAATTATCAAACCCAGCTTGATTTCAAGAAATATAGAACGGTTGAAACACTGCGTAAATTAGGTAGAATTGAAACGGTTGTACAAGATACGCAAGGGATGAATAACCCTTATTATTATCGCAATAAGGCGATTATTCCTTTTGGGAAACACAATGGAAAAATCATCGGAGGTCTCTATCGATCACGCTCGCATGAGATTGTCAATATTAAGCGATGTCATATCTTTCCTAAAGTTGTAAGTGATATGGTACGATTCTTTCGGTCTTTGTTTACGGAGTTAGATGTTTCGATTTATGATGAGGCAACCCATGAAGGTTTAGTTCGAGGCCTTATGTTTAGGCATAGTCGTGATCAGTCTCAGTTTAGTGTAACGATTATTACCACATCTGGACGTTTCCCAGATAAAGAGCGTATTGTCAATAGCTTGATTGGTAAGTTTCCTATTGTTGTATCGGTGATTCAAAATATTAACCCAGAACAAACCAATGTGATGCTTGGTGCAAAGTCTAAAGTACTTTATGGAAAAGATGTTATTGAAGATAATCTATTAGGTATTAATTACGAGATATCACATCAGTCATTTTATCAAGTTAATCCAGAACAAACCGAAGGACTCTACAAAAAGGCCATGGATTATGCTAAAATCCAACCAGAAGATGTGGTGGTTGATGCCTACTGTGGTATTGGAACCATCGGTTTAACAGCTTCTGCTTATGCTGGTGAAGTTATTGGTATTGAGGTTGTTAAAGAGGCGATTAAAAATGCTCAACAAAACGCAAAAAACAATCATGTTAAGAATATCCGTTTTATAACGGGTAAAGTTGAAGATATATTGCCAACATTAAAGCAGCGTGTTGATGTATTGTTTATTGACCCACCGCGTAAAGGTGTGGACAAAAAGGTTTTAGAAAGCATTATTAAATCAAAAGTGAAACGTGTTGTCTATATTTCATGTAATGTTTCGACCCTTGCGAGAGATTTAAATTTCTTACAGGCGAACCATTATAAAGTTGTCGAAGTTACACCGTTTGATATGTTTCCGCAGACAGCACATATTGAGACGGTTACGCTTATTGAAAGACTTGAAAGTTAGTTTTTAATTGAATCGGTGATGGTGTTCACCTTAAACCGCTTTATGCTGATGACACCTACATATGATTTTTTAGTCGTGTGTAGGTTTTTTGTGTGAAAGGGTGATTGTGATGATGTTAAGTTTGGCGTATATTATTGTATTTGGATTAATTGGGGCGTATGTGTTTCGATTAATTAAGTTACCCGGATTAATTGGAATGTTGTTTGTAGGGATTATCATTGGTCCAAGCGGTTTTGATTTACTTGAAGCCCCGCTGCTAAATATTAGTGAAGATATCCGAAAAATAGCGTTGATTATTATTCTTTTGAGAGCGGGACTTGGGTTGAACCGTCGTATGATTTTGTCGATTGGGAAGCAAGCTTCAGCTTTAAGTGTTATTCCGGTGATGCTAGAGGGTGTTGTGGTGATGTTTTTTGCGACGCTTTTATTTGATTTTAATCTTGTTCAGGGTGGGATGCTTGGTTTTATCGTTGCGGCGGTATCACCAGCAGTTATTGTACCAACAATGCTTGAGTTGATGAGAGATAAGATTGGTATGAAGAAACGAATTCCTGTCTTGGTGCTGTCTTCAGCAAGTGTTGATGATGTGATTGCGATTACGATGTTTTCGGCATTCTTGAGTATTTATTTTTCTCAAAGCGTAACATTTGTTTCATATGTGTATCGTATTCCATTATCGATATTTTTAGGGATTTCTTTAGGAATTATTGTCGGGTATGGTTTGGTTTGGTTTTTTAAAAAGTATTCTACGAGAGATACAAAAAAGATTCTTTTGTTAATTGCGGTAGGTATTTTAATGGTTAGCTTCGCCGAGCTTGTTGAATCTTATGTCATGGTTGCGTCTTTGTTAGGTGTGATGACGCTTGGTATCATGATTACTGAGAAAAAGACATTACTTGGAGAGCGGTTGTCGATAAAGTTTGATAAGGTTTGGGTGTTGGCAGAGCTTTTCTTGTTTGTTTTAGTCGGTGCAGCACTCGATATAGATGTCGCTTTAGAAGCTGGTTTATTTGGTGTGTTCTTGGTTATTTTAGGTGTAATGGCGCGAAGTATAGGTGTGTTTGTAGCAACCATAGCTACTGAGTTTACGATCAAAGAGAAATGGTTTATTGTCTTTAGTTATACACCGAAGGCTACGGTACAAGCTGCAGTGGGTTCTATACCGCTGTCACTTGGTGTCAGTGGCGGAGAAATTATTTTGGCGGTTTCGGTGATAGCGATCTTAATCACTGCACCAGTTGGGGCGATATTGATTAAGTTCACCTCAAAAAGCTTGTTGAAAGATGCAACCTAAATCGATGGGTGATTGTACAACAGTGTGCGGTGTGGTAGACTATAGGTAATTTAGTGGAGGAGCGATGGTTATGCGCGTTATATTTAGGGTTTTTATTAGGCTTGTAGCGGTTCTTGGGATTTTTATTGGGTTGGCTTTAGCGCTACTCACGATTACTGAGTACCGGCCTGATGATATTGAAGCGTTAGAGATTGTAAATAATTCTGAGACGGTTATTAGCCAAGGGGCGTCGTTGACGTTGATGACGTTTAATTTAGGATATGCTGGACTTGGGGCAGATGAAGATTTTATATTAGATGGGGGTCTAAAAGCTAGACCGGATTCTATGGAAGATGTTGAGTTTTATTTAGAGGGAATTTTGAGCCTGTTAGAAATGCATGCTGCGGACATATATTTATTGCAGGAGGTTGATTTAAGAGCGCGTCGTAGTTTTAACATCAATCAAGTTGAAACGATTCATGATGCTTTAGGAACAGAGTTTAGTTCTGTTTTTGCGTATAATTTTAATGCGATTTTTGTGCCGTTTCCGGTTTCGTTTACGGATTATATTGGTCATGTCGAGAGTGGTTTACAAACACTCTCAAGGCATCAAATGCTTGAGAGTGAGCGCCATCAGTTTTCTGGTAGCTTTTCTTGGCCGTTGCGCGTTGCGAATTTAAAAAGAGCGATGATTGTGAGTCGCTTCGAGGTTGAAGGGACGGATAAAGAGCTTGTCGTTGTTAATCTACACATGTCTGCATATGATGCGGATGGGTCGCTTCGTGAGAGTGAGATGGCCTATTTGAGGGCGTTTATGGAAACTGAGTATGCGCTTGGTAATTACGTCATCATCGGTGGGGACTTTAACCAAACGTTCCCAAGTGTCGTTGATAACGATATTACACGTATGAGACTCTCTGAAGATGATGATGCCTATTATGTGGCGTTTCCGATTGAGGATGATTTCTTACCGAGTGGGTTTGTTTATGCGATTGATGAGACGCTGCCGACATGTCGATTGCTAAATCAACCGTATCGGCCTGGGACAGAGGGAACGCAGTACTATATTATCGATGGGTTTATGGTTTCAGACAATATCCGCGTCGACCAAGTGTTTACAGTTGATCATGGTTTTGTGTACAGTGATCATAATCCTGTGATGTTAGAAATTACGTTGTTAGATGAATAAAAATGGTAGAAAGAAATGTGGTGTGTTATGAAAACTGAATTAGTTAAGAATCAAGAGGTACTGATTACCATTAAAAAGATAGGTATCAATGGGGAAGGGATTGGCTATTACAAGCGACAAGCTGTTTTTGTGGATGGTGTTTTTCCTCCTGAAGAGGTTGTCGTTAAAATTCAATCGATTCATCGAGGGTATGCGGTAGCGAAAGCGATTCATTTGAAAAAACGTGCGTTTTATCGCGATCGACCATTTTGTAAACATTATGATGTTTGCGGTGGGTGTCAGCTTCAGCACGTTAAGTACGATGAGCAATTAAGACTGAAAGAAGATTTACTGAAACAAGCGTTTGATCGTTATACGCAGTTGGATTTAAAGAAAATTAAGTTTTATCCATTTACGCCAGTGGTTAAACCGAGAAGTTATCGGTTAAAAGCTCAAATGCCGGTTCGAAATACGCAGCAAGGTTTAGTCACGGGACTTTATAAGAAAAACTCAACGGATTTGGTTGATGTTTTAGAATGTCCTGTGCAAGACCAAGACATTAACCGTGTCAATCAGCGTGTTTTAGAACTTTGTGATAAGTACGATATCTATGCGTTTGATCCAAGTGAGATGCGTGGGATGTTGCGATATATTGTGACAAGAAAAAGTTCTTTCAACGGTGGCATGCAAGTAACGCTGGTTGTGACGATTTATAACAAAGCTTTACATCCTTTGGCGAATGAGATTATGGAGCTTCCTGGAGTCGAAAGTGTTGCTATCTCTAAAAATCATGATGCTAAAAATCATGCGATATTTGGTGATACGTTTGAGATTTTGGCAGGGAATGATACGATTACTGAGGCGATTGGTGCTGTGAAGTTTGCGTTAAATCCTAAAGCTTTCTTTCAGCTGAACCCAGAAGAGGCTACTAAAATGTACGATTATGTACGTAGCTTAATGGATCGTAAGACGGATAAATCATTGCTAGATGTATATACAGGTAGTGGTGCTATGGCCCTTTATTTTGCCGATCAGTTTGAACGGGTGGTTGGTGTTGATCAAAGTCAGGATTCAATTCATAGTGCGAACCAAAATAAAAAACTAAATAAGATTAAAAATGTGCGTTTTTATCAAGGAGATGCACATGATACACTTGCCGATCTTTATAATAAAGGACTTACTTTTGATGTGTGTGTGTTTGATCCACCGAGATCTGGTCTTGATGATAAAATGATTGATCTTTTAATGCGAAAACCAATACCAAAGTTAATATATGTTTCTTGTAATCCGAGTACTTTGGCAAAAAATATTAAGAAATTGAGTCGAAAGTATGAGGTGAAATCGGTGATGCCGTTTGATATGTTTCCACAAACTAGTCATGTCGAGAGTGTCGTTTTACTAGTCCGTAAAGGGTAATGGTCATAGTGAGTTGCTCTTTTATGTACCTTTTTGGTCGAAAGCGTTTAAAAAAGAGATGCGTCCGCATCTCTTTTTTACTGAGTTATTTTTAGAAGTTCCTTGATGTATTTTTCTCTAAATGAGGGCTTTTTAAGGGTGTTAATAGAAGACTGTTCTTGTTCGGTGATAACTTGCAAGAACAAAGGCAGTGTAAAGCTTGAAAATAGCATCGTGTATTTGGCTTCTAGGGTTTCTTTGTCATCGATTTGTGTTGATTCTGCTAGGCGGGTTAAAATAAGTTCTTTAAAAGGTGATTTCGTGAAGAAGGCATTGATTAAGTGGGCTGCGTGTTTGTCTTGGGTGTCGCTGCTTAAAAATAGATGCTTGATAATGCCGACGTTTTCTATGGCAAAGGTATAAATATTGTCTATCATGATTTTTAAGATGTCCTCTGAAGAAGCGTTGTTGGGTAATGCTTCTAATGTTTTTTGTGTGAGTACTTGAATTTCTTCGATAATATCTTGAATGACGATTCCTATTAAGGCTTCTTTTGATCCGAAGTGGTAGTTAACTGCGGCGATGTTGATGTAGCAAGCATCGGCGATTTCTTTGATAGTAATTTGACCATTTTCCTTAAGTAGAGTTTTTGTTGTCTCGATGATTTTTTGTTTTACCGCGATAGATTTACTCATAAGGCCTCCTAAAGATATTTTAAAACCTATTTGAAATAGTATTTATGTTGTTATTATAAAATATTAAATATAAAATTAAAATACCTATTTAAAATATGTTTTTGAATGGAGGCTTGTATGAAATCGCTGTTGTCGGTTAAAGGACGTGTTGGTGTTTTTATTAGTACGTTTGTGTTGGTGTTTGCAAGTGTGTTTTTGATTTTTCAAGTTGAAACGAACTATGATATGACAGAATACTTACCTCAAGATTCGATGACTGCTGAAGGAATGAAGTTGTTAGAAGATACGTTTGGGAACCATGCTGCTATTCAAGTTATGGTTTCTGATGTTGCTATTTTAGAAGCGATGGTTTTAAAACAAGAAATTGCTTCAGTAGATGGTGTTTTACAGGTGGAATGGTTGGATGATTACGTTGATATGGAGGATTTGGCGAGTGCTGATCCAATCTATTTTGGTATGTTTTATTTAGATGAACATGCACTTTTCACCGTTGTTTTTGAGGAGGGTCCGTTTGATTTTACGGTAGAAGAAGCGATTGTAACTATTCGCTCAAGTTTAGATGGTTACGATGTTTCGATGCGTGGTGAAGCGCTGGATAATATGGCTGCAAGAGAGGTTGCAGAGGGTGAAGTTCTCTCGATTATTTTAATTATTTTACCGATTAGTTTTCTAATTCTTTTGATTGCGTCTAGGTCATATTTAGAGCCATTTATTATTTTGGGTGTACTAGGTGTTGCGGTCTTATTTAACATGGGAACTAATGCTTTATTACCAAGTGTTTCGTTTATTACACTAACCTTAGCTGCGGCTTTACAGATGGCTATTTCATTGGATTATTCGTTGTTTATGATCCACCGGTTTTATGAGTTTAGATCATCAGGAGAATCGGTTCATAGTGCTGTGTTGAATGCTGTTAGGAAGGCGTTTCCAGCGATTACTGCTTCGGCGTTAACGACTATTTTTGGGTTTTTAGCGCTTTTGTTTATGCGTTATGGTATTGGTAGAGATATTGGTATTGTCTTAAGTAAAGGTATTGTCTTTAGTTATTTGTCAGTCTTGTTTATATTGCCCGTTGTACTTGTATTTTCAGCCCCGCTTCTTGAAAAACTTAAGCATCGCGCATGGTTTTTTGATTTAGGAGCGATTCGACATCTATTGATTAAGGGTCGATATATGTTTTCAATGGTATTGCTTGTCTTGGTAGGGGTTGGATTTTACTTTCAATCACAAGCAGATTTTGTCTTTGGAGCAAGTGAATACACCGATGAAGATACTCAGGTGACGGTTGAACGTGAAGCGATTCGTGAGGTTTATGGGGTGTATCAGCCGGTTGTGATTTTGTTTGAGACAGAAGATGTTGTGAAGGAACAAATCCTCGTTGCGGAACTTTTTGGGATGGATGAGGTGTTGCATGTAGAGGCATTGGTGACTACCGTGGATGTTTCATCGGTTCCTAAGTCGATGATTCCCGTTGAGATTTTAAGTATGTATGAGATTGATGGTATCAGTCGAATCATCATCTATACGGATCTTTACCGTGAAAATCAAGCGATGTTTGATTTTTATGAGCGTTTGGATGATACAGTAGGCGTGGTTTATGAAAGTCATTATTTACTAGGTGTTGTACCGGCTACTTATGAGATTCGCGATACTGTTCTTGCGGATACGTGGGTGGTGATGGTAGCATCGATTGTAGCAATTGGCTTGGTTTTGATGCTTGTATTTAGAAATTTATTGATTCCTTTAATCTTATTGTTGGTCATTCAAGCTTCGATTTGGGTAAATGTCGGTGTGATGGGTATTTTTGAAGTGCGTGTTGTTTATATTGGTTATTTGGTGGTGTTAGCGCTTCAATTAGGAGCGACGATTGATTATGCGGTACTTTTTATGAGTCGCTATATTGAGTCGCGTAAGGTAAACGATAAGGAAAGTGCGCTTTATGAGTCGCTTAAACGAAGTAGTATTCCAATTATGATTTCTGGTTCTGTGTTAGCAACGGCAGGCTTTGCAGAAGCGTTTTATTCGGATTTGAGTGTTGTCTCAGACATTGGCTTGTTAATTGGTCGTGGAGCGTTACTTGCGGTACTCTTTGTGCTTGTTTTTGTCCCTGTTTTAGCGTATCTCTTTGATCGCTTTATTGTGAAACATTAGGCGCAGAATTCTGCGCCTTTTTTATTTGTGCTTTTTTGGGGATTCATGTACACTTAATAGTGTAGTTAAAGGAGTGGTGTTTATTGGGTACGGTGATTAATGCGATTGCGATTGTTGTCGCTTCGATTCTCGGGGTTATGTTTAAAAAAGGGTTACCGGAACGTTTGCAAAAATCTGTGATGTTTGTTTTAGGGCTTGGGTTATCTGTCTTGGCTATCGGTTGGTTTTTACGAGATTTTTTGGTGATTGAAGAAGCGGCTTTGATTTCGAGTGGAGATTTGTTGATTATTGTTTCACTTGTGCTTGGAACGTTGATTGGCGAACACATGGATATTGATAAAGGTATCAGTGGTTTTGCCGAAAATATTGAGAAGAAATATAAGTTACCACCGCTTGCGAAAGGTTTTGTTGCGGGAACGCTAATTTTTTGTGTTGGTGCGATGGCCATTTTGGGATCGATTGCGGATGGCTTGCACGGTGATGTTTCGATTTTACTCGTTAAGAGTGCACTTGACTTCATTACTGCAATGATGCTTGCTGCGGTGCTTGGTATTGGGGTTTTGTTTTCGGCGTTTAGTGTTTTAGTCTATCAAGGCAGTATTACGATATTGGCTTCATTTTCTGGGATGTTTTTAACCGATGATATGGTTCGGTCTTTGTCGATGGTTGGGAATATTATTCTTGTTGCAATGGGTCTGAACTTTATGGGTCTAACGAAAACAAAAGTTGCGAATATGTTGCCTGCGCTTTTGATACCTATTGTTTATTTTGTTATCGTTGGACTTTTTTAGGAGGATTGTATGGATTTTTTTGAACTGGTTGAGAGGCGTGAAAGCTGTCGAGCGTTTTCAAAACGTTCTATTCCTAAGGATGATCTAGAGCGTATTGTTGAAGCTGCAAGACTTGCGCCCTCTGCGACAAATCAGCAACCATGGCACTTTTATGTTATTACGGATGAAGCATTAAGAGATGAACTATCTAGTGCGTTGCAGAAGTTTAATAAAAACGCTCAAGCGTTTATTGTGATTGTAGAGGATAAAAAACGGTTTGGTGTAAAGACTTTAGAAAAGCTTAAACGTCAAACCTGGACTTCGTATGATATTGGGATTGCGGCTTCACATATAAGTTTAGCTGCGACCGAGTTAGATATAGGAAGTTGTATTTTGGGATGGTTTAAGGCGTCAAAAGTTAAAGATGTGTTGGGGTTAGATGAAAGTGATAAGATTCGTTTAATTATTAGTTTAGGGTATAAAGAAGAAGCATCGGTTCGTCCGAAGACGAGAAAATCAATGGGTGAGGTTTCGACATGGATGTAATGAAAAAGTATCGCGACGCTATTCAAAAAACGATTCAGTCGCGTGGTGTTGATCGTAACAATCGATTAGATGCTGCAATCGATTACGCGCTTGTTTCAGGTGGGAAACGCCTTCGTCCTGCGCTTATGTTGGCAGTACTCGATGCCTATGGTCTGCCTTGGGAACGCTATGTTGAGGTGGCGCTGAGCGTTGAGTTTGTACATACCTATTCTTTGGTACACGATGATCTACCCGCGATGGATGATGATGCATTAAGAAGAGGGGTGCCAACGACACATATTGCCTATGATGAGGCAACGGCAATCCTTGCTGGCGATGCCTTGCTTACGGATGCGTTTTCTTTAATCGTTGATGCTAGTGTACTTAGCGATGCTGAAAAAGTACGTTTGGTTCAAATTTTATCTTTGCATGCTGGGTCTAAAGGGATGGTTTATGGACAAATGCTTGATCTTTTGTACGAGGGAAAGCCAGTTGGTCAAGATATGCTTGAGGCGATTCATCTACATAAAACGGCGAAACTCATCGAAGCACCACTGATGATGGGAGCTGTGATTGGAAGTCCGTCTGATGTTTCTGCCTGGGAAAAAGTTGGGCGGTTGCTTGGGCTTGCATTTCAAATTCAGGATGATGTTTTAGAGGTTACGAGTGATGAATCTACAATGGGGAAATCGCTTAGTGATGAGCGAAATGAAAAATCAACATATGTAAAGTTATTAGGGTTAGATCAAGCCAAGGCGTTGATTGGGGATATTTTTTTAGAGCTTCAAGAGACCATTGGTACTATGGAAATTAATGTTCATATGATGCATAGTGTTTTTGATAGTGTTAGAAAACGTATAAATTAGGAGATGATTGTATGTTAGTGTTCATAGAGTATCCGCCGTGTTCAACGTGTAAAAAGGCGAAAAAGTTTTTAGATCATAAAGGGTTAGCGTTTAAGAGCCGCCATATTGTTCAAGATACACCTACAATTGATGAACTCAACAAATGGGTTGAAGCACATAGTCTTAATGTTGATAAGCTATTTAATACGAGTGGGAAAGTGTATCGCGAACTCGGGCTGAAAGATAAGTTAAAAACAATGTCGCTATATGAAAAGTTGTCTTTGTTAGCATCTAATGGAATGTTAATTAAGCGACCATTACTAGTTGGTGATGATTTTGTTTTGGTGGGATTTAAAGAAGCTGCTTGGGAAGCTAGTTTATCTTAATTGGATACGCGAATGAAAATACTCATTGATGCAGATGGAAGTCCGGTTCGGAAAATTGTGGTTAAGGTTGCTGAAATGTATCAGGTTCCTTTGGTGATTATAAGCAATGTTCATCATCAGATCGATGAAGTTTATGGTCAAACGGTTATCGTTGATAGTGGCAATGATGTCGCTGATCATGAGATTGTTCGTCGTTTGACAGCAGGTGATTTGGTAATTACTCAGGACTATGGGTTAGCGGCGCTTGTTCTTGGTAAGAAAGGACATGCGATGCATCAAGATGGCTGGTTATTTACAAACAATAACATTGATCGCTTGTTAATGCAAAGGCATATGGCTAGTAAAATGCGACGCTCGAATAAGCGCTCACCGGTCATTAAAAAAAGAACAAAATCTCAAGATCAGGATTTTGAAAAAGCCTTGGTTGATTTTGTTTGCTCATACAGATGGAAGTAGTTAGAATTATCCGAAATCAGCTCATTAAGATTATTGAACTGCGTAATATGTTGTAAATGCTCGTTCTTGACTGCGCTCCACCAGAGCATTAAACTAAAAATATATTACGATTTTATTACTATCAATGTCATTTATATGAAAAAGTGTGATTTTAAGATATAATGTCTTTATTAAGCTTGAGGGTGATTATATGGAGTTTAAAAAATGGACACATATCTTAAAAGAGTTACGAAATATTGAAGAGAAAAAGCATGATTCACTTGGACTCTTAAGAAAGTTTATGGAAATTTTAAAACAAAATCTTAAGATTGATGAAGCATTTTATATGATTATTCAAAACAAAACTATTATGTTTGAAATGAGCACTTCTGGAAAGCCTATAACTTGGTCAGAATTTTCTATAGATGATTTTTTAAACATGCCCATTAGCTTTATCAAAACAATTGATAGCAATGGGTCTTTTTATTACTTATTAAGGTTAGATACGGATGCTTATATGGTTTTAGCTACAAGCACAAAACAAGACGCAAAAGTTCATTTTATTGGCGAAATGACATTGTTAGCGACAAAAATATATAAATCCGCGTTAAAAGAAAAAGGTAGAAGCGACTTCAACTTTTTATTAGAAAGCACTAAGAATTTTACACGCACTATCATTGATTCATTTCCAGATATGATTGCTTTTAAAGATACGAATCATGTGTATCGACTAGTGAATAAAGCAGCATCCGAATTTTATCAAAAAGAACATGGTAGCCTTGAGGGTAAGACGATCGATGAGGTTTATCCTGAAGAGGTAGCGGCTTATGTAAAATCTCTTGATGACGAGGCTGTTAAAAAAGGCGGCTTAGTACAGAAAAAAATCCAAATGCTTTCAAGTGATGGGTTTAACTTAGTTGACTCTACAAGGACACCTGTTTATGATGATGAGGAGAGGTTACTTGGCATTATTACTATAAGTAGAGACATATCTGAAAATGAAAAACAACGTAAAAAAATTGAAGAATTACAGAACTTTCATAATCTCTTAGGTCGACTTGCATCTAAATATATCAATGTCAACTACGGTGCAGAAGATGATACTATTAATGAGTTTTTAGAGACAATTGGGAACGCGACAGATTCAGATCGATCTTACATTTTTCTTTACCATTTTAATCAAAATATCATCGAGTACAAGTATGAGTGGGTAAAGCAAGGGATAAGTGAGGAAATCGATAACTTTAAGTATATGCCGTTAGCTGATTTTTATGAGGAATGGCTTGATAAGCATATCAGGGGTGAGAAAGTTCATATAGAAGATGTTTCTAGGCTTTCTTCAGAAAGCATTGTGAGGCAAACTTTAGAGCCACAAGCGATTAAATCGATTATAACTGTACCGTTGATACATGATTCAGAGGTCATTGGATTTTTAGGTCTAGATGATACACAATCGAATCGATCATGGAGTGAAAGAGAAGATAAAATACTGAACTTCTCGGCAGATATACTAACGAATCTTTTAGTTAAGAAGAAACATAATGTTTTGTTTAATCAGTCACAGCTATATTTAAAACAATCTAATCAGTTCAAGACTAAGTTTTTAAAAGAGTTAGGACATGAACTTAAGAATCCATTAAACGGACTATCTAATGCGTTGTATTTACTTAGAAATAGTGACAGTTATCAAGATCAAGAAGAAGCATTAGTGATTGCCGAAAAATCATTATTAACGGTGAATAACTTATTAACAGACAGCATGCAAGTCATGAACGAGAACAAGTCTAGTTTAGAAATCAAGTATGCTTATGAAGATTTAGAGGAAGTTGTGTCTAGTGCCTTAATGACTCAACGTGCTTTTGCAACAAATAAGGGTTTAAAGATATGGTTAGAATATGACTACAGTATCAATCATCAGTTATATTTTGATTCAGAGAAGTTAAGTCGTGTGTTATTAAATCTAGTGAGCAACTCGATTAAGTATACCAAGTTTGGAGAAATAATCGTCTCGGTAAGTTTAAAAGAAGATTCAAGAGAGCATTCAGTCATTGCATTTTCTGTAACTGACAGCGGTTATGGACTTAGTCAAGATGAAGTCGATAAAATTCTTGAACCATATTACAGAGGTTATATGGCGAAAGACTTAAACATAGATGGAGAAGGTATTGGATTAAGTATTGTAAAGGAGATTCTCGATCTTTTTAAAGCTGAACTTAAAGTGGAATCAAGTTTGGGTAAGGGAAGCACATTTAGTTTCGAACTGCATTTGAAAAAAGATAAAAAAACACTTAAATATTTTGAAAAAGAAGAAATTTATGCACTCGTTGTAAGTGAAGATGGTTGCTATGACCAGCGGATTTTTCACCAAACGACTAAATTTTTAAAGGCCATGAATATAAGTTTGCAAATAGTCACTGTGGATGAGTTGCATCAAGTCGTTCACAAAAAAGAACCGACTTTAACAGTAATCTTTGAAAGATGCTATAGAACTGAACTTAAGGAAAAAAAGCCAAGATTACTAAAACACTTAGCCAAACATGATCCTCAAACCTTAATTGTCTTAAGAAAAGACACTGATAGCTCTCACGATATAATTATGAATAGTGCTGAATTTCACATTTCCATAGATTCCTTGACCCCACGAAAAACTTTTGTTGAGATGTTTAATCAATGTGCTAGTTCTAAATTAACTGAATCCGCTACATCAAGTCAGCAGAAAGTGATGCTTGTTGAAGACGATGCGATAAATCGTTCAACATTACAGAAAATTCTAGAGCGTCACCAGTTTTCTGTATCCGTGTATGAAACTGCAGAAGAAGCCTTAGTAGCATTACATGAAGAAGTTCCGCAGCATATTTTAACAGATATCAACTTGCCGAATATGTCAGGTATTACGTTTGGAGAAAAAGTAAGGAAGTTGTATCCGAACGAGCGGCTTAACTTGTTCGCTATTACTGCCTATAATGATTTTATTATGCAAAACAAGAACTCGGAAATTTTCGATAAAGTATATCAGAAGCCTGTTGATATAGGGCTAGTCATTAGTGATTTAAAAAACTTTAAGAACACTAAGTTAATTGATTTTAACTATCTGATAGATCGATTTGATTATCAATATGATGTTTTAGTACATACTTTGGAAAGTTTTAACACAGCAGGATTTAAACAACTGCATGAGTTGAAATTATTTGTTGATGAAAATAATGTTAATAAAATAAAGAGCTCTGCGCATACATTTAAAGGTACTTGCTTATTAATAGGGGCCAAGGATGCAGCTAGTATCTGCCAGGAACTCATCGATTATTGTGATGATTATAAAGGTGAAGCAAAGGTTTTATATCATCGCTTAGAAGTAGAGTGTTTAAACTTAAAGAAAACCATAGAAACCGAGTTACCTAAGTTAAGAAAAGAGGTGTCATGAATGACATACAAACTATTATTGGTTGAAGATAATGAAATAGTTGCCCAAGCAACAAGTGAAGCATTAAAAAGGCAAGGATTTAAAGTTGATTCTGCAAGCGATGCTGAATCCGCTGATACTTTAATCAATCATACCCAATATGATATGATTTTACTCGATTTAATGTTACCGGGTATTGATGGGAGTGACTTTCTAAGAGAACTAAGAAAGATTAGTGATTTGCCCATCATCATTACATCAGCTAAAGACGGTGAAGTCGATAAAGCCGTTAATTTAGAGCTTGGTGCAGATGATTATATTACTAAACCAATTTCTACAATTGAGCTCGTAGCAAGGATTAAAGCTGTGTTAAGAAGAGCTCAAGGTAACAAGAAAACCATGAAAGTTCTCTGGCACCAAGATGTTAAAATTAACACAGAGGCTCATGAAGTTTATAAGAGTAATGAAATAGTTCCCTTGACTGCAAAAGAGTATGATATTTTAAAACTATTTTTTGAAAACCCAAACAATGTTTTTACGAAGCGACAAATATATACACAGGTTTGGCATGATGATTATTACATAGATGAAAACATAATAAACGTTCATATAAGAAGACTAAGGAAGAAAATCGAAACACACCCATCCTCACCTACACTCATAGTTACTGTATGGGGTGTTGGCTATAAACTGGGTAAAAAATAGCGATCTTTTCGAGCCGCTTTTCACTTGGTTTAGATTGATCTAAAGAATTAAACTATATAACAAATAAAAGAAATAGAAATGTAATATTTTAGAAATTTTATTTTAATAAAATAATGCTACAATAAAATAGGATTAAGAGTCCTACCCTTTGTTAGACTAGGTTATTATTCTTAATAGTCTAGTTAGCATTTCCCCCTACCCTAATTTTATTAAAACAATGGCTACGATAAGCCATTGTTTTAATTTAAGAGTAATGATCGGTGGATTCTAAATATGCCTAATAATATTATTTTGTGAATCTTAAAAAAACAGAAGGCAGATAGTCTTTCAGTTTATACATTTTTTTTGATTGGAGTTCATAATGCATAATTTAAAGTGTATCTTAATAGAAGATAACAAAGTTCTTTCTGAGTCGCTAGAAATGGCATTAATAAAGCAAGGATATAAAGTGACAACAGTAAGTAACGGTGAAAAAGCGCTTAACTTGCTTCAGCAAGAAGCGTTTGAAATTGTTTTGTTAGATCTTGTCTTACCAGGTATGAGTGGTGAAGCGTTTTTAAAACGTTTACGAGAGGTGAGTGACATACCAGTCATTGTGATGTCTGTAAAAAATTCAAAGGTTGATAAAGCAATTGGTTTAGAACTTGGGGCAGACGATTATATTGAGAAACCTTTGTCTATAATAGAGTTGAATGCCCGAATTAAGTCAGTTTTGAGAAGATATAGATCATACTAAGGAGTTTGTTTTATAGTTAAAGGATAAAATCAAAAACCTTCATAAAATAAATCTTCTTTTTTGATGAAAGGGGAGTATAAATGTATAGTTTGTATTCAAATGATAATAGGTTAAATATTTCTGAACGTAGTTTATTAAAGGTAAAAAAAAGCACAAGTGGATACTTAACGTTTGTTATGATTAAACTTCAGAACTTTGAGTATTTAGAAAACTACTATAAAATGAAGGACTTTCATACAATTTTTAAAATGTTCATGAAGCGTTTAAAAACTTACAAGGATTTTTTTCTTGATAGCTTTAGTATTGATAATAGCAAACATGTCTTAGTTTTAAATGATTCTAAGTCGCTTGATGTTATAGACTCTTTAGTCTATAACACATTGTCTCAACCGTATGTAAAGGGGAGTGTAGCTTCACAACTACAATTGAAACTTTCAAGCTATATAGCTAAAGATAAAAATATCAGTTTTAAAGAAATAATTACTTATTTAAATCGTGCACTTATTGAACCAAATTATAATAAGTATGCAAATATCTCGGAATACACAACAAAACATGAGAAAGTTTTGGTTGCAAAAAACAGTATGGTTAATTTACTGGTTGACATAATCAACGGGACTAGCAAAAGTTCCATAATCATCGAGTATGACCCGATTATAAACATAGAGAACAATAGAGTTTCGGCTTTTGAAGCTTTATCTCGGATTGACAGTACTGACTATGGAATGGTTTTTCCAAAGGATTTTATAGCCTTGGCGGAGAGCAACGGATTGATAAACGGGTTAACACCTCACATTTTGAAAACTGCATTTTCAGGTTATGGTGACTTAAAGAAAAAATACTCCCAAATAAGACTCAACATAAATGCTTCACCTTATGAGTTGCTAGATAGTAGTTATGTTGATATTTTGGAATATTATAGAGATAAGTACTCTCTAACTCCAATGGAAATCGGTATAGAAATCACTGAAACCATGTTGTTTGAAAATCGCAAAGCTATTCTTCAGACAATTAGTAGGTTAAGTGACTTGGGATATAGGATCATTTTAGATGATTTTGGTGCAGGTTTCTCTAGTTTATCCTATCTTATAGAACTACCTTTAAGTGAGGTTAAAATAGACCGCAAGTTTATAAGTCAGGCAGCTGTGAATAAAGATTATGAAGTTTTTTTAACGGGTGTAGTTTTTACCATAAGATCTTTAAACTATAGTGTAGTAGCTGAAGGTGTAGAAACGATAGAGCAGCGAGATTTGATTGAAAGAGTCGGGGCACAGGAGGCGCAAGGATTTTTCTTTTCAAAACCACAGACTCAATAAATGTCCCTTTTATAAAAACAGAAATGCCTTTCCTCGTGCAATTTAGAAAGAACTAAAAAAGCGATATATCCTTATATTTTATAGGATAATATCGCTTTTTTTATTCGGTGGTTAAAACCGTTATTATATACGATTTAAATCTTTCTAAAGTAAACTGATTGAACTAATAACATCGAAAATAAAACAGCGGTTATCATTATATATATATTTTGCGCCATTAGGCTAAGGTTGATGCTGTCTAAGATTAATAGAATAAAAACGATCGATGTTCCGCTGATGGTTGTTGGAAGTCCTTTTATTGATTCAGGCTCGCTATGGTTAGAGAATTTATGTAGGCGATAAAGAGATGCGAGAAAGTAAATGATGCTTAGTAGTATGTTTAAAGCGAAGTGAAAAATAGGAGATAGACTCAGTATTATGGTGCTTGGAACGATGCTGAACGATATGATATCATTTGCACAGTCTAGGCGTTTTCCGAGATTTGATTCAGCCCTAAGTCTACGTGCAATGATACCATCGTAGCGATCGATAATAGCACTGATTAAGATTAAAATGAAGGCTAAACGAATATTGTTTGATATAATGACAAAAGTTAATGCGATTATACCGAGTAAGATGCCGGTGAGGGTCAAGATGTTGGGGAGGTGTTTTTTCATCGTTTCAGTTCCTTATCATGTTCTGAGTAAGTTCGTAAACTTTGTTGTTGTTAGTCTGTGTTTACAACGTTTAATCGCTATGTTTATGGGTGTGGTTAGGGTCCCTCTTATAAAAACTTTGGTTTGTGGGATACTGTTGATTAGAATGTGTTTTAGGACGTGTTGTTTTGGTGATACTTGATTGGCGATGAAGATGACGGTGTAGGCTTTTAAATCAATGTACTGCCCATCACAGCATTGGCAAGTTATATTTGTGTTTTGTTTTTTTAGATAGGTGAGTGCATTGTCCATCATTGTTTTATTGTTGTCGATGATGGTTACATCTGCGCCGGTATATTTTTTTAGGTAGATCGCGGAGAGCGGCATAGCGCCTGCTCCGATAAAGAGGATTTTATCTGTTTCATTAATGGTGGTTAAAGTGAGTTCTTTTTTGATAAGTTTTTGGTAGTATAGATGTAAAAATGGTTTTAGAATACCCAGTTTTGTAATATATTTTTCAAGCGTTTGTGTTTTAGTTAACGGCATAAAGTTCATCCTTTGTGGTATGATAGAAGTAATCTTACGGTGTCATTATAGTTAAATTACTTTGGCTATTCAAGCTTTTATATAATAATTATAAATAGTCTTTTAAACTGGAGGAACTATGATAAAAGAAGCTATTCGAGTGATGGAAAAGTTCATGAGTTATTCTCGTTTTGGGATTTATCTTTATTGCAGACCTTATAAGAAAATTGTAGAAAATGAGATTCGTTTGGTCGATATCAAGGATACTGATGTTGTTTTTTTAATTGGTTCAGGGGCAATCCCTTTTACTGCGATATGGATTATGAGGCTTAGCGAGGCTCGTGTGATTTGTGTAGACAGTGATTTAAAGGCGGTCAAACGATCGAGAAAAGTGTTAAAGAAGTTAAGATTAGATGAGAAGATTACTGTGAAGCACCATGATGGGCGTACAGATTTAGATATTTTGTATTCGGTTTGCATCATTGCTTTACAAGTGAGTCCCTTGGCAGAAGTTATCGATCAAGTGCGGTTTGATCAATCTAGAGTTATTGTGCGTCTTCCCAAGGTAAGCTATGCCAAGCACTATGATGTGTTACCAAATAGTGTGAAAATACGGGAAGTTATAGGTCAAGAGATGAAAGCTTTTGATCGCTCTGCCTGGATTGAAAAGGTGTAGTTTATAGGCCTATTTAGAAACAATATGAATAAGGTTGACTCTGACTGTTTAAGCTTGTTATACTATGGTTGTAATACAAAATATCATTGACTGAGGTGTTTTTTATGCAAGCATTGGAAGCGAATATTGCGTCTTTAAATCATATGAGTATTGGTGAGATGGGAACGGTTTTATCGGTACCTGATCTTCGCTTGCTTGCCTCGTTAGGGATCCGTATTGGAAAACAGATTCGTCTGATTACAAAAAGTGTCGCTTCTGGCCCTTTGGTATTTACCGTTGGTGATAGAAGTGTTGTGATTGATCGCTCATTGGCAGAGTTGATTAAAATCAGAAGGTAGCGATTCGATGTCAAAACTTAAAAAATTTCAAGATTTAACCGATAAAAAAATTCTATTAATGGGCTTACCCAATGTTGGGAAAAGTGCCATTTTTTCTCGTTACACAGGTATGGATGTTATTGTGTCAAACTATTCTGGCACGACGGTTGAGTTTACTGAAGGTAAAATTGTTGTGGAAGATAAGGCATATGCTTTGGTTGATGTGCCTGGTGTTTATGACTTAAAAGATTCGATTGATGATGCGGAGCGTGTTGCGCTTTCGATGCTGAACGCAAAACCTGAAGCAGTTCTTTTTGTTTTGGATGCGCTTAATTTAGAAAGTAGTCTGCATTTGTTAATGCAGGTGCTTAAGTATAATATTCCAACGATTGTAGCATTGAATCGCACGGATTTGTTAAAGCGGCGCGGGATGATGATTGATCATCGCGTGATTGCATCTAGATTGAATGTTCCAGTTTTTCCTACGGTAGCTTTAGAGAAAAAGAGTTTGTTTGCTTTAAAAGATGAATTGCACAAGGTGATGGAAAACCCTAAGGTAGATTATTTGGTTCACTCGACTACGGATGACAGATGGAAAGAGGTTGAGCGCATTGTTGATCGTGCTGTTAAGAAACCGATTGATCCGGATTTTTATCACGGTAAGTATGCTTTTTTGATTAAACCTTTTCCTGGGCTTTTAATTGCGATTTTAATGTTGGGTATTTTGTTTGCTTTTGTGATTGGTTTTGGGATGGGACTAAGGCAGTTTATCCTGTTGCCACTTTTGAGGGGGTATCTATTTCCCGGGATTGAACAAGCGGTTTATGCGTTGTTTGAATCTTCCTACATTCGAGGTATTTTAGTTGGTGATTATGGCTTTTTGATTAAAGGAATTGAGTGGCCGTTTGCACTGGTTTTACCGTATGTTATATCGTTTTACATCATGATGAGTTTACTTGAGGATACAGGGTATTTGCCTAGACTAGCGGTACTTTTAGATGGGGTCTTAAAGAAAATTGGTTTGAGCGGGTCTAGCATTATCCCGATTATGTTGGGCTATGGCTGCGGGATTCCTGCGATTATGTCGACGCGGAGTTTACGGTCTAAGAAGTCACGTTTAACGATTGCGATTATGGTGTCTTTAGCGGTTCCGTGTGTTTCTCAGTCTGGTGCTTTTGTAGCGCTTTTGATTGAGCATTCTTTATTGGCGTTGTTGCTTGTGTTTTTAGTGTCGATTTTGGCGATTATGATTGTTGGCTTGGTGATGAAAAAACTAAACAAAGAGGCGATGCCTTTTACGCTGCTTGAGTTACCTGAGCTGTTGTGGCCAAAACCTAAGTTATTAGGTAAAAAGATTTTGATGCGTATCAAGCATTATATTAAAGACGGGGCTGTGCCGATGATTTTTGCGATTATGGCAACGGCGTTGCTCTATGAAGTTGGTGCATTAGATGTGATGGGTCAAGTTTTAGCGCCGCTTGTTTCGGGATGGTTAAGACTACCTGAGGCTGCCGCAACACCGTTGATTATTGGTGTGGTGAGAAGAGAACTGGCGGTTTTACCGCTTCTTGATATGGACTTGACGACCGTGCAGTTCTTCACTGCGTCAATTGTAGCGCTCTTTTATGTGCCATGTATTGCAATGATTGCGACTTTAGCAAAAGAATTTAATGCAAAAACTGCTGTTTTTGTGTTATTATTAACAACGGTGACAGCACTTTTCTTAGGAGGCGTGGTGGCACGTTTAGGGGATTTTGTTGTTACTATGTTGGGATAAAATCAAAAGATTAGGTAGGAATAAGGTATGACATTGAGAAGACGAGTACTTGAGTATTTAATTACGACGCTTAATGGTATGGCTTTAGGATTATTTTCAACGCTTATTATTGGTTTGATTTTACGTCAATTAGGAACCTACATTGGGATTCAGCAACTGGTAGATGTCGCTGGTGTTTTAAGTTCGCTTATGGGTGTTGGAATTGGTTTAGGGGTTGCTTTTAGTCTGAAGTTGACTGGATTACCACTTATTGCTGGAGCGATGGCAGGTGGTATCGGTACGAGAATGCTGCTTTTAGACAGTGCCAATCAAACGCTTCCTGGTGACCCGATTGTTGCTTATATTACAACGATTGCGGCGATTGAAGCGGTGCGTTTTATATTGAGAAAGCGGACACCATTTGATGTTATTTTAATTCCGCTTGTGAGTTCTTTAGTTGCAGTTACGGTTGTTTCTTTAATTGGAAGTTCAGTTGAAGAAGGTTCGAGAATGTTAGGACGCTTTATTCAAGATGCGACTGAGTATGGACCCTTTATGATGGGAATTGTGATTGCCGTTATTATGGGAATGGCTTTGACGAGTCCAATCTCTAGTGCAGCCATTGCGATTGCTTTTTCGATTGGTGGTATCGCTGGGGGTGCTGCCGTTGTCGGTGGTGTTGTTCAAATGCTTGGGTTTGCAGTGATGAGCCGTAAGGATAATTCTATTGGAGGCGTTATTTCAATCGCGGTTGGAACGAGTATGCTTCAGTTTAAGAATATATTAAGGAAACCAATTATTTGGCTTCCGCCAATTATTGTTAGTGCGATTTTAGGGCCGCTTTCGACGCTTGTGTTTAAGATTCAAACCGATGCTGAAGGTGCTGGTATGGGTACTAGCGGTTTGGTCGGTCAAATTGCTACCTTTGATGTGATGGGATATGCACCTAATGTTTTAGTGTCAGTATTGATACTGCATTTTGTGTTGCCGATTACACTTGTGTTTGCCTTAGATTTATTATTTAGAAAGCAAGGTTGGATCGTTCAAGGCGATCTGGCGTTACAAACGTATGAAAAAGCCGAATAATCGGCTTTTTTTATTGCATATTATTGATGCATGGTTGCGTAACGCGCTATAATTAAAGCAATGATTGAGGTGAAAAGATGATAAAAATTAATATGGAACATGTTGATAAAAGAGCGGCGTATGGACTTTTAACAAGTAGTGTTGTACCACGACCAATCGCGCTTGTAACCACGATTAGTGAAGATGGTATTGTAAATATTGCCCCGTTTAGTTATTTTAATGTGGTGACTGCCTCGCCCGCACGTCTTTCAATTGTGATCGGGAAGAAGATGGGGAGTTTAAAGGATACGGCTCGGAATGTGTTTAACAATCGAAAGTTTGTCGTACATGTGGTCACTGAAAGTAATTTAGTTGATGCAAACATGAGTGCTGCAAAACTTCCTTCTAATCAAAGTGAACTCTCGGTGACAGATTTTACTGTAGAGCATTCGGATACGTTTGAAGTTCCGCATTTGAAGGATAACCCATTGTATTTTGAGTGTGTGTTGGACCAGTATGTATCGTTTGAAGATAGTGATATGATTATTGGTAAGGTAAGTAATATGTATGTTTTAGAACAGTTGTTGATTGATGGAAAAGTTGATGTAAAAGCATTAAACCCAATTGGTCGTTTGTCTGGAAACAGCTATGCAAAATTGGGGGATTTTATAACTTTAAAGAGACCGGAGTGATAGTATGATTCATGAGTTTAAACAAGGCAAAGAAGGTGCCCCGACGTTTGTGTTGTTACATGGGACGGGTGGAACTGAACATGATTTGATGCCACTTGCCAAAGCGCTTGATCAGGATGCTTCGATTTTGACGTTTCGTGGTGATGTCATTGAAGATGGAATGGCGAGATTTTTTAGACGCTTAAGACCGGGTGTTTTTGATGAAGAGGATTTATTGATAAGAACTGAGGCGATGATTGAACGCATCGATAAACTATCGAATGATTTAAGCTTTGATGGAGATAATGTATATGCGATAGGGTATTCGAATGGAGCGAATCTTGCGGCGAGCATTTTGTTTAAAACGAGCGAGACGTTTAAGGGTGCGATGTTGTTGCATCCGATGGTACCGCTCAAGGGAGTTAAGTTGCCAAATCTATCAAGCAATGAGATACTTATTACAGCGGGTGTCAATGATCCAATTTGTCCGAAAGATGAATCGGAGATGCTGTTTAAGATGTTTGATGAAGCGCGTTCAAATGTGACGGTTGAATGGTTTAAAGAAGGTCATAGTATCGGCGCTTCTGAAGTTGAGGCGTTAAAACGATGGTATGCAAATAAAAAAGGCTAAATTTAGCCTTTTTTTATTTTGATTTATTCATTGCAACAACATTAATGATCAAAGTGATGACTGTTGCCCAAAACAGTCCGAGTGATGCATAGAGTAAATAGCCTGCATAGACGGTGTGTTGAATTATCACAGCAAGCCCAAATGCAAGGATACTGATAATGAATGCTATGATGGGCAGCAATATGTAGAAAACGCGATGTATTTTAGCGAGTAAATGACTTAATGTGACAATAATATAACTCGCCGCGATGGTAGCACCTATAATGATGAGTTCCATTAGATTGCAGAGACGATTTCACTAAGTAGGATAGAGGCGAGTAGGAAGTATATAAACAGTCCTGTGATATCCTTTACAGTGGTGATAAATGGCGCACTTGCTGCGGCTTGATCGGCTCCAACTTTTAAGAGTAAATAAGGCACCATAAACCCTAAGGCCGTTGCGATAGTTATCGTAAAAAATAATGCAAAAGCAATAACGAGTGCAAGTTCAATGGGATAGGCAAAATCTCCAATAACACCTTGCCAAACATAGGCAATCAAGCCACCTAAAATTCCTAAAATGACACCCATAGTAGCCCCGGTTAAAACTTCTTTTCCCCATTGTCTAATGAAGCGTTTAAAATCAATATGTCCTAAAGCGAGCGCCCTTGTGAAAATGGTTGAGGATTGGGTACCAACATTTCCGCCCATGTCCATGACTACTGGGATAAAGAATGCTAATACGACAATGCTTTCTAAAACATCTTCGAATCCTCCGATTACAAATCCGGCAATCATCCCACCAACAAGGGTAATCAATAGGAATGGGACACGAACGCCAAGAATTTGCGTAAGTTTTCCACTGATTAAAATTTTACTGCGGTCGCGTTCTTTGCTTGAAAAGTCGATGAAACCTGCCGTTGTAAATTCACGGTCAATGGCGTCATCTTCTAAGACATCCATGGCATCATCAACGGTAACTACACCGAGAAGTCTTTGTTCTTTATCGACAATTGGAACCGCGAGTAAATCGGAGTCTTGTAACATTTTTGCTACAACTTCATCCTTGATATCTGAACTGGCTTTGGTTGGGTCTGATTCCATAATGTTTTCAATGAGTTCATCGGTTGGTGCCGTGATTAAGGCTTTTAAATGAATCATTCCCTCAAGTTTACGGGTTTTATCGGTTACGTATAAGTGGTAAACAGTTTCGACTTCATCGGCTACTTCTCGGATGCGATCTAAAGCATTTTGAACGGTCATACCTTTTTTAAATGAGATGTATTTTGGGGTCATGATATGTCCAGCTGTTCCGTACTCATAACCCATAACTAAAGTAGTGAAGTCGCGTTCTTTTTTCGAGAGTGCTTGTAAGAGTCGCTTAGCAACTTTAGCTGGGAGTTCGTCCATTAAAGCAGCTCGGTCATCAGGTTCGAGCTCTTTGAAAAACTCAAGTGCTTTTTCATCGGTAAAGTTTTGAAGTAAGTCTTGTTGGACTTCTGTTTCGATATACTCAAATACGTCGAGTGCGGTTTCTTTATCGAGCAATCGAAAAACTACAACTTGTTTTTCAGGCTCTAAGATTTCGATGATATCGGCTAGAATATAATTGTCCGTATCGTTTAATAGTTTTTTTAGGTCTTCTGTTTTATTTTCATTGATGAGTGTGCGTAGTTCTTTAAGTAAAGTTTTGATTTCTTTTTCCATAGGTGTTCATCTCCTTTTGTATTTATTGAGCGGGATAAGAAAAATAATGGGTTGGCGGACGGTATATCGTCAGAGTCATTGGTGGACGGTATTTGATTGCGTGCAAATATCATTTTTTTCTCTCCTTTCAATAAAAAAATGGCTTACTCAACGTAGGCCACTCAAAATGACTAACCCATTGTTGAGTTTTAGCACTATACAGCGTCGAATTAGCTACGTTATACAAAACCTTAAGTCGGTAATGTCTGTTGACCGATTGGCATCTTTCGATGTTTCTCGGCAGTAGCGTATATCTGTATAGGAGCCTCACCTAACGGTAGTTATATTGTTTCCGTTTTTCATTATATGACAGATTGATTGATAATTCAACCAATAAGAAGTGAAAGTGTTAAATTGACATAATTCAAGAATATGGTAAAGTATTTAAGGAGAAGGTGATTAGATGGCAACGAATAAAGAGTTGAGAAAAAAACTTCATACACGTATTTGGTCACAAGGTTTTATTGCCGCGAGTATTTTTATTGTTTTACTTTCAATTATGGCGGAAAATCGTGTTGTTAGTGTTTTTGTGGTTCAGTTCATTACATTTTATGTAACATGGGTTTTGATTCATTATTTTATCTTTAGGAAACAATTTAAAGCTTTAAAAGACTAACATGAAACTTTAGGGTTTCATGTTTTTTATTGCTATAATAAGAGAGAGGTGGTTTAATGCGAACGATTCTAATTGCGCCTTATAATCCAAAATGGCAAACTAACTTTCAAGAAATCAAAACGTTTTTAGAAAAGGTGATATTAAATTGTTGTTTAGCAATTGAGCATGTGGGTAGTACAGCGGTGGTAGGGCTTGCAGCTAAGCCGATTATCGATATTGATATTGTGATTGATTCTGATTTTGAGCTTATAAAAAGCAAACTTGAGCGATTGGGATATTACCACAATGGAGATCAGGGGATTAAAGGTAGAGAAGTTTTTAAGTATACCAAAACATCGTTGGCGACACATCACTTATATGTTTGCCAAAAGGAGAGCGTTGAGTTACAAAAACATATAGCGTTTCGAAACCATTTACGGCAGAATCCAGCTACAAAAGAAGCCTATGCAAGGGTTAAGCAACAAGCCGCAAAAATGCATCCACATGACATTGATGGCTATTTGGATGTAAAAGGAAAGTTTATTGAAAAGATTTACCGTAAGTTAGGACTGTGAGGGATCGATATGAAATTTGGCTATTGTTATGAAACGGTTATTGGAGTGCTGTGTTTTATGGAAGCATCTGGAAAGTTGCTGCGGTGCAGCTTATCTTGGGACGAACGGTGCACCCAAAAAGAGACACCAATCATCAAGCAAGCGGTAAGTGAGGTTATGGAGTTCTTGAATGGTGAACGCACCGATTTTTCAGTGCCTTGTCAAATGACAGGGACGGCATTTGAACAATCGGTTTATCAAGCACTACGGCAAGTACCGTTTGGGGAGACGATTTGTTATCAAGACTTGGCAAAGCGGATTAACCGACCAAAGAGCGTACGCGCGGTAGGAAATGCTTTAGGGAAAAACCCTTTGTTGCTTTTCACACCATGTCATCGCGTGTTAGCAAGTGATGGAACGCTTGGAGGTTTTACGGGTGGCCTTGAAGTTAAAAAGGTATTACTACGTATCGAGGGTACTATTCATGCGGACTAAAGAGACAATGAAGCAATTAATTTTGGATGTTGCTAAAAACGATAGACGTGTCCGTGGTATAATTTTGAATGGTTCCCGAGCAAATCCGAATGCTGTTCAAGATAATTATATGGATTTTGATGTGGTTTACTATGTTGACGATTTCGAGAGTTTTTCTAAAGATAATCAGTGGATTGATGTCTTTGGTAAACGTTTTTTAATGCAGACATCAAAAGATTTTGTTTTTGCTGTAGACAAAAGAAAGAATGTTTATGTGTGGTTGATGTTATTTGAGGATGGTAACCGAATAGATCTCACTGTCAAAGATGTTTCAGAAATGATTGAAGATACAGCTTCAGAATCGGATGGGTTAGCGGAGCTTTGGTTAGACAAAGATAACCGCATTGAACGCATGCCTAATGCTACGGAGTCACAGTATTTTGTGAAGCGACCAACGCGAGCGTTGTATAATAGTTGTATGAATGAGTTTTATTGGATTGTTCCGAGTGTAGTGAAAAGTTTGAAACGCGATGAGTTGCCAAGTGCATGGTTTTACGTGAATATTTTGAGGCATTGTCTAGAAGGCATGATTGATTGGTATTTTGGAGATTTACATGATTATGCAATTAGTACAGGGAAGTTTAAGAAAAATTATAGACGTTTGTTAGATAAGGATGCTTACACTAAGTATTTAGAGACTTTTTTTGATGCGAGTGCAAAGGCGTCTTTTATGAAAGGATTACCTTTGATTTTTGATTTATTTCAGTGGTACGCACTAAGGGTAGCGAAGATACACGGATATAAGTTTGATGAAGAAACACATCAAAAAGTTATGGAGTATGTAAAAAAACATCTATAATTTCATGGTATTTGTAAAATTATAGTTAATTTATGGCTTAATTCTATAATTGCTTTACTATCTATAAAAATCTGATATGTGTATAATGATAATGAATTACGATAGTGTGATAAATATGTTCTAGAGGAGGATTTTATGAAGATTTATCATCTAGATAAAACGGACCGTAAAGCTTTGAAGCGAGTTGCGGAGCTTTTGCATGAGGCGTTTCCGCATGCTTATAAGACAATGCGTATTGCGATGGCAGAAGTTGACCAATTGTGTGAGGATATTTTTGTTTTGCTGGTTGCTGAGGTCGAGGGTGTAATTGTTGGTGCAATCGGTGCTAAGGCGATGTATGGGCATACAGGTTGGGAGCTACATCCGTTAATGGTTTCTGAATCGTATAGAGGAAAAGGGATTGGAACGGCACTGTATCAAGAACTTGAGTCGAGAATGCGTGCAAAAGGATGCGTTACGATGTATTTGGGTACGGATGATGAGTTTTTTAAAACCAGTTTATCTAAAGTGGACTTATATGAAGATACCTTTTCAGCTATTGAGAATATTAAGAATTTAGACCAACATCCATATCAGTTTTATGAGAAGATGGGGTTTAAGATTGTCGGTGTAATTCCCGATGCGAATGGATTGAATAAACCCGATATCTTGATGGCAAAAAGAATGCTAATGCAGAAGCGATAATATGCATAAGTTATATCGTTGGATGTTTCGCATTGCGAGTGGTGTATTTTTAATTGGGATTGTTGGTTTAATCATTATTATGGCATTGACTAATGTTGCAATGGATGAGATGGATGATATTTTATCCTTACCATATGTTTCTGAGCAAGATAATGTTATTGTTTTTCAACAAGAGGATTATTTAGCAAATATTGTGATTTATCCAGGGGGGTTGGTTGAGGCACATGCTTATGCGAAGCTAGCCTATTTGTTGCATGAAGAAGGCTATCGTGTGTTTATTGTGCGGATGCCGCTCAATCTTGCGATTTTAAATCGCGGGGCATTTGAGGATATTGTTGTGGCTTACGAAAGCGAATTTCCTTGGTATGGACTTGGGCATTCTTTGGGTGGTGCAAGTTTAGCATATGTCGATGTGGGTTTGCTTGAGGGGTTGATTTTGTTGGGCAGTTATTTTCCGGGTTCTGTCGATATTTCTGAAACGGATTTAAACGTATTGTCAATTACTGCTGAGTTTGATGAGGTGCTTGATTGGGATAATTATGAAGCGCGTAAGACGTTGCTACCGAGTGGCAGTGTTCATGTTATGATTGCTGGTGGAAATCATGCTAATTTTGGCTACTATGGCTCTCAAAGAGGCGATGGTGATGCGACTATTTCGCGTTTGAAACAGCATCAATTGGTGGTTGCTGAGATTGTTAGTTTTATTGACTAAAGCGCAAAGGCTTGCGCTTTTTCTATGCTTTTTGATACAATGATTATAAGTGATGGTAATCACTAAGAGAGGATGCGGTCTTATGGCGCTATATTTTCCGCTTGAAATAATTCGGTGGCTACAAAGTTATGAAAATGCGTTTTGGGATTTTTTCTTTGATTCAATTAGTCTTTTGGGGGAAGAGTATTTTTATATTGCTGTATTAGGGGCGCTTTATTGGGTTGTGAATAAACGTATGGGTGAGTTTTTAGGTGTTACGCTTGGGGCGAGTCTTACCTTTAATAACTTAGTAAAGAATATTCTTTCGCAACCGAGACCATTTGAAGACTATCCTGACGATGTGATTAATAAAAGGCCAGATACTGCGACGGGACATGCGATGCCGAGTGGGCATGTACAAGGGAGTTCGAGTTTGTTTTTTGCGATAGCGTTTTATTTAAAACAGCGCGTTTGGTTGATTGTTGCAATTGTAGTTACGGTTTTAATGATGTTTAGTCGCATGTATCTCGGTGTGCATTATATTCAAGATGTTATCGTTGGGGCGATTGTGGCCATTTTGATTGCTTTTGTGATGCATTATTTTTATCAAAAGTATGCTGGAGATCAAAATCGTTTGCATAAGTTTTATTTGATGATCTTGCTTGTGTTCTTGCCGTTTTATTTTCTTTTTGCAAGTGATGCAGCGGCGAACGACTTTTTTAGAGGTTATGGTATATTGGTTGGGATTATAGTTGGTGTTATGGTAGAGAAGAAATATGTGAATTTTACTCTTGATATACCACTTCTTAAAAAGCTTGTTCGGTATTTTCTAGGGCTTATTATCATGGGGCTTGTGTTGATTGGTGTTGGGTTAATTTTCGATTTAATGGTAACAAGTGCGCTTGTTAAGAATATTTTAGATTTTATTCGCTATTTCTTAGTTGCATTTGTTGGTTTAGGGCTTTATCCATATATTTTTAAAAGGTTCAGTTTTTAGGAATGCTTGGTATATGCTATAATAAGCTATCATTCATTGTGAATGGGGTGATGTTTTGGATAAACAGAAAGTTTTGGTTACAATTATTAAAAAGGGTTATGTTAAGAAGATGATCCGTTCGATTCCTGAGGGAATTGAGCATGGGACAATGCTTTTAAATGGTAAGGGGACTGTCCCGCAATATATGATTGAATCATTGGTAGGGTTAACATACGATCTGGATCGTGATGTGATGATTAGTTTGGTGCGTGAAAGTGATGTTCAAACGATTCAAGACATTTTTATGGATATCGGTAAGATGCGTAAAAATAACACGGGAATTATGTTTGTGATAGATGTTGATAAGGCATTTGGAATTATTCACAAACTAGATTACCTTTAAGGGTGATGATATGCAAACACATCAATGTATTATTACAGTAACAAAACGTGGTACAGGTGGTGAGGTTGTTGCAGCAGCTCGCCGTAAAGGTGCACGTGGAGGAACCATCCTTACGGGGCGTGGTTCTTCGGTTTATGAGTCGAAAAAGTTGTTTGGGAGTCTTGTTGACCCTGAAAAGGAGATTGTTTTGACGCTAATTGAGAAAGAAAAGGTTGATGCGGTACTTGATGAAATCCGAAAATCTTTAGATATCGATACCCCTGGGAAAGGGATTATGTTTGTGGTTGATGTTGAAGAGGTTCGTGGATTAAC
>SKGE01000010.1 GCA_007117625.1 Candidatus Izemoplasma sp.
CAGATGCATCAAATTTAGAAAGCATCGATGCTAGTGAAGCCTATGCTGAATTAGATGCTACTGCGGGTTCAACGATCACAATTGAAGCACTTTATGATGCTACATTAGCTGCTTTACAACATTTTAACAATTATTACAGCGAATAATTACTTAACCCAAATAATAAAACTCAGCGAATTTTATTCGCTGAGTTTTATTATTATTTAGCTTTTTCAAAAAGCTTGGTCGATATAAGTGCTGATAAATAGATGGTTGGAAGGCCGCTACCTGGATGTGTTCCCCCACCTGTAAGATAAAGATTATCAATATTGTTGAACTGATTGTGCGGTCTAAAGTAAAGCATTTGAGAAAGTTTGTGTGAAAGGTTAAACACAGCGCCTTTGTGAACGTGATACTCATCTTGCCAGTTTTGCGGGGTGATGATGTGTTCAACTTCGATGTGTTTTTGGATGTTTTTTATCTCTGTTTTTTCTTCAAGAGTTTTGTAAATGAGGTTTTTAAATCTATCTTTTTCAGTTTTCCAGTCGGTGTTGCTGTCTAGGTTCGGAACTGGTACGAGAATATATAGTGAACTTTTACCTTTAGGGGCAAGACTTGGATCTATTTTTGATGGATTATGGATGTATAAACTCAGATCATCTTCTGGAAGTTTATTGTTTGTAATGGTCTTGATGAAGTGGTTGTAGTCTTTCGAGAAGATTACATTGTGGTGGTCTAAATCAAATGTTTTATTAAGGCCTAAATAGATGTTAAAAGTGGAAATGGAGTAATCCATTTTTTGAAGTTTTTTGTTGGTATAGCTTTTTCTAGCAGGTTCATCTACCATATCAAGCATCGCTTTAGCGAAATCTGCATTCAAGAAATAACCATCGGCTTGCACATCATCATTTGAATCCAGTGTTATATGAGTGATTTGTCGTTTTTTAGCATGAATTTTCTTTACGCCAGTACTTGTGTGAATTTTGCCTCCATGTTCTTTAATAACTTTAGCGAAGGCATGATTGATGGCATTGAGACCTCCGATGGTGTGGTATAAACCATGGGCGTGTTCTAAATACGATAAAATCGCAAACAACGCGGGTGTTTTTTCTGCGGATAGTCCGAGGTATTTTGATTGAAATCCTGTTGCTTGGATCATTTGTTCATTGTTAAAATAGCCTTTTAACTGTGATCTTAAGTTTTTAAATGGATTGATGTGTGGAACTCCTTTAATGATTTTTGGATGTAGGTAGTGGTAGGGCTTGTCAAACGGCATCCGCATTATTCTAGCGATACTCGCAAAGCGTCGTTGCTGATCTTTTAAAAGTGCATTATAACCCTTTGAGTTACCTGGGAAAAAATCTTCTATTTGAGAAACCGTGTGTTCTCTATGAAGGTTTGATGGTCTAAAAACAGTTTTATCAAAAACAAGACTGTATAATGGGTCTAAGGTTTTTATATCTACATAGTCTTCAATGTTTTTTTGCATCGCTTCAAAGAGTTCAATCAAGACTTCTTTATAAATAAGGAATGTTGGTCCTGTGTCAAATGAGAAGTCCCCCACGGTGAGTCTCGCACTGCGGCCGCCAATGGTTGCATTTTTTTCATATACTGTAACATCATACCCTTTGCTGCTTAAGAGTGCCGCACTGGCTAAACCACCAACACCGCCGCCAATAACTATTACAGACTTCATTTTACCACCTCTGCCTTACTTGATTCAAAACCTTCAATAAACTGCCGCATCTCTTCCATTAAAACCATGTTGGGAGCGCCTTTTAAAACAATACCATCGAGATACATCATACTTTTTATAATCGGAAACATGCCTTTTTCAAACTGCATTCCAGAAATTACACCAAGTTTAATTGTTTGCATCATTTTTTTCGTTAATGAAATCTCACTTACAGTACTTCCTTCAAAGTCTTCATAAAGCTTTAGTAGCTTAGTATAGTATTTATCGAATTTTTTTCCTTCAATACCAATTTCAGCCATTTCATTTAAGGCAGTTGCACATTGTTCATACTCATAGTAAGACAAATGCTTCATGAAATTGAATAGTCCAGTCTGGATTGTTTCTCCCACCGTTGAGATTGCGCCAGTATCTATTAAGTAGTAATTGTCATTATGGTAAATAATGTTACCTGGATGAATATCGCCATGGAACGTTCCAACTAAAAATATGTAGAAACCGTGCAGTCTAAAAATATCTAGCAAATCATCTTTCGATAAAGCTTGTTTTTGAATTAAATCATCGACTGTATGGCCGTCAATAAACTCACTGACTAAGACATGCTCACTCGATAAATCTTCGTATATTTTGGGAAATTTCAAGCGTTTAAAGTCAAAATGTTCTTCGTTTTTACGCTTTATTTCCTGGAGCTTCTTGCTGTTTTTCATTTCATTGCGTAAATCAAGTTCCGCAAGGGTGTATGTTTCAATATGCTCTAAGATGCCAATCGGATCTGCCACGCGTTGTAGCTTGCGATAAAAGAAGATGATAAATTTGATAAACCGTCTAAAAGACCGTACATCCTTAATGAACTTCTTTTTAAAATCGCCTTTAATAATTTTGATGACGACATCCTCGCCAGTTTTAAGTTTTGCGCGATGCACTTGTCCAACTGAAGCACTTCCTACGGGAGTTTGTTCAATCGAGGAAAAGTTATCTCGCCATGAAGTATCGACGTGTTCATCGATGAGACGATCGAACGTTTCAGCACTTACCGCATCAGTATGAGAATAGAGCTTGGCAAGATGGGTGCATTTTTCTTCACCTAAAAAGTCAATTCTTAGTGCGAAAGTCTGACCTATTTTAATCGCTAGGAGTCCTTGTTTTTGAATTTTGTCCAAATCGGGTAAATCTTTACCAAAGATATTTTTAAATAATTTTATAAAGCGAATCCATTTAATCATGGTATCACATCCTTATATAGATTATAGCATTCTAGCGTAGTTTTAGGGATGATTCACTCTCTAAATTTGTTTTTTATAAAAAAATATTGCAACTAAACGCAAATGACTTGCAATTTCATATATCATGATGTATAGTCGTATTGTAAACGCGAATAATATGCGTTTCTATAATGAAGTGGAGGTAAAAAAATGAAAAAATTACTTATTTTAACACTAATGATCATATCAATTTTTGGTGTCACAGCATGTGGTAGAGACCGTGATGAGAGTGAAAAACCAGTTGTGATGGCAACGCTTTTCCCGCATTACGATTTCGCTAGACAAATTGCTGGAGACTATATTGATTTAGAGTTTATTGTACCACCTGGCGTATCACCGCATGCCTATGAACCAGGTCCAGGGCGTGCTATTCAGTTATTAGAAGCTGATTTGTTATTATATACTGGTGATATTATGGAACCATGGGTACCAAGACTTATTAATCCAGAACTTGGTTCGAGTAACTTACGCGTTTTAGATTTAAGTCAAAATATCCATAACATACCACTCGGTGACCACCATGATCACGACCATGACCACGATCATGATGAAGAAGCAGAGATTGATACTTTTGAAATTTTAAACCGACGCGATAACCAATCAGTAACCGCTTATGTGCATGGAAACCATTGGCATGGGAGTTTACCAGCGGTTGAAGTGGGAAGTTCATTATCGCTTGG
>SKGE01000083.1 GCA_007117625.1 Candidatus Izemoplasma sp.
AAAGAAAAAGCGATTAAGAAGCTTTCGAAATTAGATGTTCATGTTGGGTATCCAGATGAGCTTCCTCCGTACTATGATCAATTTGAGATTAAAGGGTATGACGCAGGTTCTGATTTAGTCCAAGAACGTCTTGCGATGGCAAAGATTATGAATCGTTATAACTTTGATCAGTACAACAAAGCACCAAATAAAAATATTTGGGGTATGCCAGCAAGTATGGTTAATGCATATTTTCACCCAATGAACAATCACATTGTGTTCCCAGCAGCAATCTTACAAGAACCATACTATAGTTTAAAGCAATCAGCTTCAGAAAACTTTGGTGGAATCGGTGCTGTCATCGCCCATGAGGTTTCACATGCCTTTGACAACAACGGTGCGAAGTTTGATGAAAACGGATCGCTTAAAAACTGGTGGACCGAAGAAGATTTAAACGCATTTAAAAAGCGATCTAAAGACATGATTGATTTGTTTAATGGTGTTGAAACTGGTTATGGTGCATGCGATGGTGAGTTAACGGTTTCTGAAAACATCGCCGATAGTGGTGGCCTCCGTTGTGCCTTAGAAGCGAGTAAGAAACAAAAAGACCATAACTACGAAGACTTCTTTGCCAACTGGGCACGCGTCTGGCGCATTAAATCTTCAAAAGAGTATAGCCAATTGCTCCTTAAAGTGGATGTCCATGGTCCAGCCATATTACGTGCAAATATGCAGTTAAGCAACTTACCTGAGTTCCAAGACTTTTATAAGATTACCAAAGAAGATAAGATGTATCTTGCAAAAGATAAGATGGTTAGTATTTGGTAATTATAAAACAAAAATTAAATCCAAAGCATTTTAAGGTAAAAGCCAGTTGCGTGCAACTGGCTTTTTGATGTTTAATCAAGGAAAAAGTACTTAATGGAGACATTTTGTGGTATTCTATTTTTAGAGTTTTTATAGAGTCAAGGTTTTAAATAATGATTGCGAGTTTAATAAAAGGTAGGACAAACCTATGATACAGTACATCGAAGATACGAATAAGACATACGATGATGCGATTAAGAAGATACTACGTGGGCATAATGCGAAGTATTCAAACAATAAGTTATCGGTTGAACGCTATGTTTATAAAGCGAATGCGGCTTTTTTTTATGGCGGTCTTTACAGCCATTATTTTTGGGATTGGGTGTCGATCAGTGATGTAATATATGATTCTGCCGAAACCATCAAACATTTAATGCTTGAAGTAATCAAGCTTTATAATAATAAGGCAGTGGGTATTAAGACATTTACATTGGTTAAAGCAATCAGCGACGACTTAGTTGAAGCTGGGTTTGTTTTAAATAAGTCTTATCGTGTTGGTAAAACGACCTATTATAATCTTGAATACACGTTTGATAGAGAGATAAACTCAGATCCATTGGTATATCATAGTGATGAAAAAGATACACGTTACAAAGGACAACTTGAACGCTTTAAGCAAAAGCATAACCTAAACGAAGATCCGACACCGTATGATGTGGTTGCGCTGAAAGATAATCTATGTGTGGGTGGGGTTTTAGCTCAATGCTATGAAGATGTCATTTATGTGTCGCATTTGGCAGTTTCAAAAGACTACCGGTTGCTTTCAATTGGTAGAACATTAATGCATAAAGTCGCCGAACATGCCAAAAAGAACGATTACGACTCAATCATGTTAGGCACCACATCGTTTCAAGCCAAAGGATTTTACGAAAAACTTGGGTATAAGGTCGTGTTTGAACGTAATAACTGTCCTAAAAATAGCGTTTCATATACAATGGTACTTGAGTTGGTTTAAGGTTGTTTATTGGGTTGCGTTCATTTTTTTCATGCACATATACATATGTAAAAGTACGCATTGTGATGTTTGCGATTTTTTTGATGAAATGTTATAAATTATGAAAGACTAATGTTCAAAGGCACTATAGTTTACTTTATAGGTGAATTATAGTGCCTTTACTGTTCGGGTGTCGTATAATGAATGAAGATAGCTTTTTAATTTAAAGAGAAGAGGTACATTATGAACGGTTTAAATTTTAAACTGTATGAAGCACCATCATTTGATGCGAACACATCGTATGTTCAGTTCCAAGTCGGTAAGGGAAAAAAGTCTGATCCTTCGGTCTATGTTGAACGCCTTGCATTTGATTGCATCCGAGGCGTAATTTGGAACAAACATCGGGAGTTTGCGGATCAAAAAAAGATTAATCAGATTAATAATGCAGATTGGGAACGTTGTTTAGATGGGCTTCAAACAGCAAGTCAAAACCTAGCGACGTGTAAAGATTCTAGACAGTTGATGCATTTACTATCGGTTCCAAGTCACTTGTTTTCTGACATTGAAGCTGTTTTTGATGATAAAGAGAGTTTGCAACAGTTTATCGAAGCCTTAATCCTTTGGGTAAGGACACATTTAAAGAAAGCAAAATACATTCTTATCATACGACACGATTAGCTAAGTGTGCTTGAAGGATTTTCATAGATACTTCCAGATAAACTTTGATGCATCTCATCAGACTGATGAGATGCTTTTATTTAGTCATAGTAATACTTATGTTTAGTCATAGTTACTTATACCATTAATGCATAAAGAAAACGTTTTTATCTAGGTATAGTGTTGATAAACATGGATTATCTGTTGGTAAAATTATTGAGACTTGATGGTGTTTATGCCCTTTATATAGAGCTTTTATTAGGAAATACAAGTATTTACAATAAAATGCTGAAAACTTGCATTTATGATTAGGTGTGTTATAGTGTTATGTAGTTGGTAAGATTCAGTGATGAGTGTTACCATTTTTTATTACAATAGATGATTATGGAGGTACAGCATGAGTCACTTAGAAATTAAAAACCTTTATAAAATCTTTGGGAAAACTGCAGAGAAATCGTTGCAGATGAGCCAAAACGGTCATTCAAAAGAGGAAATTTTGAAAGAGACTGGTGACACAGTAGGTGTAAACAATGTTTCATTTGACGTAGAACAAGGCGAGACATTCGTGGTTATGGGATTATCAGGGAGTGGGAAATCAACCTTGATTCGCTGTTTGAATCGCTTAAATGAACCGACTAGTGGCGAGATTTTATTAAAAGGAAAAGATATTGCGAAAGCAACAAAACACGAGTTAAGAGAAATACGACGTACGCAAATGGGAATGGTCTTTCAAAACTTTGGATTGTTTCCGCATAAAACAATTATTCAAAATGTTGATTATGGGTTAGAAATTCAAGGTGTAGATCTTAAAGAGCGTCGTGCAAAAGCGAAAGAAGTTATTGAGATTGTTGGTTTAAAAGGGTATGAAGATATGTATCCTAATGAACTGAGTGGTGGGATGCAACAACGGGTCGGTCTTGCAAGAGCGCTTGTACTTGATCCGGAGATTTTACTGATGGATGAAGCGTTTAGTGCGTTAGACCCACTGATAAAAAAGAACATGCAAGATGAACTGATCTCACTTCAGGAAAAAATGCATAAAACAATTGTCTTTATTACGCATGACTTGGATGAAGCACTCAAAATTGGAGACCGCATTGCGGTGATGTATGAGGGTGAAGTGGTACAAATTGGAACCC
>SKGE01000053.1 GCA_007117625.1 Candidatus Izemoplasma sp.
CGCGAGGATACATGCTTTTAGCGACACTTTGGGGCATTGCAATCGTTGGAATTACGCTGAAATCAATTTGGATTAATCGATTTCACGCAGTGCATTTAGTGATGTATGTGTTGATGGGATGGAGCGTCTTAGTCATTTGGCCAGAAGTTCGTGCTGTAATCTCTAATGGAGCGTTAGTTTTCTTATTAATGGGTGGAATCAGTTATACTGCAGGTGTACTGTTTTATATTAATAAGTTTCGTTATGCACATTTTGTTTGGCATTTGTTCGTGCTCGGTGGTTCTATTTTTCATTTTGTTTCGGTGTATCATCTAATATAAAAAAGGAGTGTTTGTTGTGGAAAAAATTGCTTTAGTCACAGATAGTACGGTTTATTTACCAAAAAAGTATTTAGAGGAAAATAAGATTCATGTTGTAAGCTTAAACATTATTGATGGGGAGAAATCTTACAAAGAGCTTGAAGTTGATAATGATTTTGTTTTTAAGCGTCAAGATGAAAAAGCAGGGTTAACGACGTCGCAACCTGCACCTTCTGAGTTTGTTGATGCGTATGAAAAGGCATTTAAAGAAGGGTATGAAAAAGTTTTTGTGTTAACATTATCTAAAGGATTGAGTGGAACCTATCAATCAGCAATTTTAGGTAAGAATATGGTTGAACAAAAGGATAAGATTCATGTTTTCGACACAAACAATGCAGCGTATGGGAATGAACTGTTATTAGAAAAACTTGTTGACTTATTAAAGTCAGAAAAGACTTCTGCGGCTGTTATTAAACGCATGGAGAAGATTATCGAGGAAACACAGCTCTATTTCACGGTTGAGAATTTATTCTCACTACAAAAAGGTGGAAGACTTTCAAAAGCACAAGCGCTACTTGGAACCGTTTTGCGTGTTAAACCCATTATTAAAATTGTTGATGGTAAGCTAAAACTTGAACATAAAGAGCGTACCCATAAAAAAGTGCATAAATACCTTGCGGATCAAGTGTTAGAGGATGAGAATCGTTCTGACGATAAAACATTGAATGTACGTATTATTCATCGGGATTCTGAGGAAAATGCGATTGAAATTAAGCGTTTGATAGAAGAAAACTTCTCGGGCGCAAAAATTGCAGTAACGGATTACCTTGGACCTGTATTCTCAATCCACATTGGGAAAAAAGGATTCGGACTTGCTTGGTTTTATGAGTAAGCTTTAAAAATCACATAGGAGAAGCTTCGTCACGATGTTGTGATGAAGCTTTTTTATTGGGCTTGTTGCTTTGACTTTTTAAGGTTTTGGTGCTATCATTATTGCAACAAATTTTATCTTGTAGGTGGCTTATGAATGAACAATCAAGAGGCGTTTTTTCTTTGATAAAAGCGCGAGCGGATGTGTTTTATCACTCGACTTCATATATGGTAATTGTTGCGGTAGTTGCTATGCTAGGCTTGGTTTTTGAGTATGAGGTAGCAGCTATTTTTGTTTTGGCCGCTTTGGCTTTAGGAAGTTGGTTACTTGTTGAAGATATCTTACCATCGTTTTTAATTGTAACTGTGATTGGTTTGATCGGTCTTCGAATCCCTCGGGAAGGAATGTATCATTTTACACCGCTTTACTACACCCCAATTGTGATGGTTCCTGGATTTATTATTAAGATGTTTATACATCCTTTCAAGTTTATTAAAGGAACGTTTTTTTATCCGACGTTAGCGGTTGCTGTGGCGATTGTATTAGGTGGGTTGTTCGTCATTAGTTTCGAAGCATATTTTGCGTTTAGAACGCTTTATTATACGTTCTTTTTAGGCCCGGGAATGGTATTTATTTATTTTGTCTTAGAACGCTATGTAGAGAAACGTGAGGATATTGCTGATTACTTTGCAAAGATGATGGTCGCCGTTGGTGTGGTTGGATTCTTTATGCTTTTTTCTTCTTATTACATGCGATTTGGGGGACTTGATGACTTTGAGCTCGGGAGATTTTTCCAATGGCGCAATAATCTTTCGAACAATCTATTAATGTCGATGCCGTTTGCGTTTTATTTGGCCTATAAAGCGAGATGGAGTGGCTTTTACATTATGGTAGGAACGCTGCAATTTGTAGCTTTGGTTTTTTCATTTTCTCGTGGAGGTATTATATTTGGCTTACTGGCTTATCCTTTAACAGCGCTTGCGACTTTGATTGTTGCTAAAGGGCATCGGTTGAAGATTTTCACAATTGTTGTCATTATTACTGGTTTAATGTATTACTTCTTTGAAGAGTGGGTAATCCCTGTTTCTGAAATTATTGCTGATTTAAGAGCACGTGTAACGGTATCATCAGATGAAGCACGTGCGAACCTTTACCGTATGGCGTGGGAAAATTTTAAGACTTATCCAGTGTTTGGAACTGGGCTAGGGTTTGATGTCAGCGATCACTACAACCCTAAGACGATGTCGATGCATTGGTATCATTCCACATTTTTCCAAATTATTGGTAGTTTGGGAATTGTCGGACTGATTGCGTATACGTATCAAGGGATAGTAAGAACCTATAGTTTGATTAAAGTAAGACACGTTTTCAACCTATTTGTGGCCTTATCAATGCTTGGTTTTGGAGGGTATCAGATGGTCAATGTTGGTTACTTTGCACCGTTACCTTTTGTGGCAATGGTCGTCACCATGTTTGTAGTTGTAGACCGGAACAATGCGGTACAATTAGATAAAATAAAAGATACCGTTTAAGTGAACGGCATCTTGTTTATTCTTCTAAGTAATGTCTTCGGAAATAATCGGTATCTAAGATGTAATTATTAACTCTGTTTCTAAATAAGACCTCGCCGACTAATGAGCGTTCATCCTTGAAGTCAAAGGTTTCTCCACGTCTTGATACGAGGGAGTCTCCACCATCTACTGAATAGTAGTACGCTTCGGTTAAAAAGCTAACATTGGAGAAGATTATTCTATTCATAGTTGAGTTAAACGCATCATTTCCTAGAATGTTGCTATAGCTTAAGTTTAGATTAAACATATTTGCTAGTGTAGGTAAAATATCTACAGAACCGAAAATATTGTCAAAAGTTTGAGGTTCTATGTTTGGATTAGCGATGATAAAAGGTACGTTGTGGATATTGAGCGATATAGATGGGTCTTTAAAGAATCGGTAGCCACTATTTGGGTCTTCTGACATCGCTTCTTCAAACTCCCAGATCATATCAGTTTCTAAACCGTAAGCATAATGATCACCAAATATAACAATAACGGTATCATCTCTAAGATTTTGGGCTTCTAATGTTTCGAGTAAATATCCAATCGCTAGATCAAACTCCCATTGTGAGGCATGATAATATTTCATTGGTTCAGGGATGTCTTCTAATCCTAAGGTTATTAAGATATCATTGATTGTATCATAATGTTTTAAAGCATAATCATGACGCCCACCTTCGTATGGAAGGTGACCGGTTACCGTTAGAAAATAGCCAAAGAACTGTTCTTCACTTAATAGAAACGGTAAGCTTCTTTGAAACATCTCTAAATCACTGTGCCAGTAATGTCCACTGGCTTCACGGTCTTCATCCGGAGGTGTGACCATTCCGAGACGATCTGGTCCAAAGTAAGCGTGGTATCCAAGTGCGTTTGGATGGAATTCTGCTCGTGGATAAAAGTGATCAGAAAAGTTATGAAAAGCATATGAAGTATAATCAAACTCATCAAATAATCTAGGCAGTGAGTAAGGGAAGTAGTTATCTAGATAAGCTTGCATACTTAGTTGAGAGGTTCGGTTTGGGTAGAACCCTGTTTGAACCATAAACTCCGTATCTGCAGTATTTCGATAATAGAGTGGTGCATAGAAGTTTTCAAAATACCACGCCTCTTGAATGAGCGTATAAAGGTTTGGTGTCAAATCAGGATGGATTGCGTAAGTATCAAGCGCTTCGGCCATAATCAGTATCAAGTTTTTTCCTTCAAAAACACCGGATATTCCTTCAACATATTCATACTCAGGATTGATATCAAACAATATGTCTGAGTGCCTATCGGTTAAAACTTCAACACGGGTTGGCATTAACGCATTTTGCAAATCAATTCGAGCATAAGTGATTACTCCATATTTACGCATAGCGGTATCTGGCATCGATAGCTCTACATATAAGTCATAGTCAGAAAATGAGAAGTAATCGTCCTTATCACGGTCATCACTAATGGTTTGAACCGTAACAAAGAGTGTTAATACGGCTAAAATACTAAATATAACAGGCTGTTTGTATGAGGTGTATCGGACATTTGTAATTTCGATGCGCTCTTTGCGCTCTAAAACGATTAACACAATTGATAAAATAAAAGGTAAAAAATATAGTATATGTGAAAATCTAAGACTTTGTGGTAATCGATAGAAGAAAGTAAATCCAGCTGCTAAATCACCAGAAAACGCAACAGAGTAGAAGTTATTAGAAATGGCTTTGTAAATATCTTGTGAAAAGTAAAGTGCCACCAAAGCAGCATTTAAAATGATAAACAACCATTTAACTGTTTTTTTGCGAAATATTTTAATAAAGGCGACAATGAATAGTGTATAACTTAAAGTGAAAAGTAATTTTCGTAAAAAATCTATGGTAAAAAAGGAAGCAATGGAAAATCCAGCCTCGCGATCAAGTGTGGTTACTCTAAAGACAATTTCTAAGTATAAAATTACCGCCATAAAGAGAGCTATTAAGATAGTAGTAGATTTAAATGATTTCATGAGAGTTCTCCTTAAAAAAGGGTTCCTTGTTATTATATAATAATAATACCTAAAAATAAAGCTATAGCATTCGATAAGATTTTATATTATTTACTTAAAAGGGTTTATTATAGCTTGACAATTGAATGCGAATTGCATACAATGTTAATAGTCTTTTTTAAGACATATTTTGATGGCGATTGTGGCGAAGAGGTTAACGCACCGGATTGTGGCTCCGGCACTCGAGGGTTCGAGTCCCTTCAGTCGCCCCAAAATTGGGCTATGGCCAAGTGGTTAAGGCATCGGACTTTGACTCCGACATCGGTGGTTCGAATCCACCTAGCCCAGCCATTGTTTGTGCGGGTGTGGCGGAACTGGCAGACGCGCTAGACTTAGGATCTAGTTCTTCGGAGTGCAGGTTCGATTCCTGTCACCCGCACCATTTATAAAAACAAAACACAACGTTTTTGAGCGCTGTGTTTTTTTAGTTCCACCGATATGCTTTAGTTGAAATTCGTTTTTGCTAACCAAGATTTTGGTATTTCAGAGATTTGAGCATATAGCATTCCAAGCAACATCCCACGATCAGAACTTGCACCACCAAGGCGTGTGTTGAGTTTAACAGCTTCTTCATATGAAGCGGTGTTCGCAAGAATATTGAACGTTAAAGGGATTGCGTATTGAATCGCACATGAAGTTTCTGCGAGTTGTTGAACAAATGATTTTGAATCATCCATTTGAAGTGCCATGGTTAATTTGAATCCAAAGTGTCTTGGTGCTAAAGGGATTGCAGCTTTTAAAGCATCTTTCATAGCCATAGTTTTTAAGTTTTCTAAGACATTGTCAAAAACGGTATAAAAGTTTAGGTAGTCTTCATTGTTTGTAAATACTTGAGCCATTTCCCACGCTTTTTCGTTTGGTAAGCTGAGTTCTTTTGAAACGATGTATGGAATAAAACCAACGAGTTGATCATCTTCAATAGAAAGTATTGCATTATCAGTTTTTAGCGATGCTGTAAGTTTGTTATAAATTAGTTTTTGACCATAAGATTCTATCCATCCACGGTAATGACCACCGGGTTTTATGTTTTCAAATACCATTGTTTCATAATCATCTTTTGTTGCTTGAGGATTTTCTTGTAATAGTTTATATAGCCATTTTGCGATTTCTCCTTGCAATGAAACGTCCCCAACTTTAGCATATGGATAAGCTAAAACGGCTTTTCTAGCACGCTTGTACTTAGCAGGGTCCGCTTTTTGGAAGGTTAAGTCTTGTTCTTTCTCAAGTCTTTCAAGATATGGCATGTTGTAAATCCAATTGAAGCCCATACTAGCTGCATTTGATACGAGAGCTCCATGTATATATTTTTTCACTTTAATCACCTCATATATTATTATAAACACATTTAGTTATTATTGACAACGATATGAATACAATGTCTTGCTGGTTTTCTGATTTATTAGAAAAGGTATTAAGATTTTGGGTTTCTTATAAGTTTTTAGTATAATTAGATTAAGACATGGAATGTAAGGGTGGGTAAAATGCGTGTATCAATCTATCATATCACGAATGAGATTGTTTTGATGAACCTTTATACTAGTGTGTTGTTAGGAATTCTTTTATTAGCGCTTGTCACAATGATTGTTGCTTACTCACAGAGTAAAAAGCTCCGTAAAAATGCTGAGTTAGGACAATCGAGACTTGAAAGTATTGTAAAGGCAACGAAGACAGCGATATGGGAATATGATATTCGTAATCAAGTTATGAAGGTTTCTGGGTACTGGTCAGAAATGTTGGGATACAATCAAGGCGCTTTCAAAGCGTTTAACTTAGATGATTTAAAAGCTTTGGTACATAAAGAAGACTGGACTCATTTAATCCGAGCATTTCAAAGTGTAGTGGAAAATCCTGATGAAGATTACAATGTGGAAATCCGATTATCCAACCGTAATGGAGAGTATGTTTGGGTTAGACAGGTTGGAAATATCGTTGAGTTTGATCGTGATCATAAACCACTAAAACTGTCTGGGTTTCAAATTGATGTGAATGATCAAAAGCAAACTGAAGCCAAAGCACACAGTTTTCAAAAGTTAATACAGTATGCCATCGAACATAATAATGCAGCTGTAGCGATACACGATACCAATATGGATTACTTGTATGTGAGCCAGCAATATCTCATGCAGTTTAGGGTTAAAAATAGTGATATCATTGGCAAGAATCATTATGAAGTATTTCCTGATTTACCTGAAAAATGGAGAGAAGTCCATCGCAAAACGTTAGAAGGAAACGTTTTGCGCAACGATCGTGACCCCTACTATCGTTCGGATGGAACGGTTGATTGGACTCGGTGGGAATCACGTCCTTGGTATAACGAAGACGGTAGTGTTGGTGGAGTTATTATTTATACAGAAGTTATAAACCAGCAGCTAGAGTTAGAAGAGGTATTGAGGTCTCAAGCAGAAGCGATTGAAAGCGAAAAGAAGCATGCAGAAGCAACTTTAATGTCGATTGGCGATGCGGTTATATCGACGGATCATAAAGGCATTATTACCGGTTTTAACACTATGTCAGAAGCATTGACAGAATGGCCTGCAGAAGAGGCGATAGGTCGCCCGTTTGATGAAATATTTAATATTATTAATGAGGTTACTAGAAAATCGTTTGATGATCCAGTAAAACGTGTTTTAAAATCTAAAAAACGTGTCGAGTTAGAAAACCATACCATTTTAATCACCAAACATAACAAAGAAATTTATATCGAAGATAGTGCAACTCCAATTCTCAATAAGAAAAATGAACTTTTAGGGGTTGTCCTTGTGTTTAGAGATGTAACCGATAAAGTGCAAATGTCTAAGCGGTTAAGCATTGAGAAACAAAGACTTAGCCGAGTGGTTGAGTCAACCGCAGACATCATTTTCGAAATTGATACGAATAAACGTTTTGTTTCGATTTACGGAAAAGGGTTAAAGAAAATCAATCATAAAACTGAAACGATATTGAATAAAACAGTTGTTGAGGTGTTTGGCGAAAGTGGTAAACGTCGAGAAAAAGCGTATGATCAGGCCTTGAAAGGGTCAATAACTACCTATCAGTGGGAATATGAAACTGCAAAAAAAACATTGTATTTTGAAGCCACTGTTTCACCGATTTATGATGAGAATGATGGAATCATTGGTGCTGTTGGAATTACAAGAGATATTACGGAGGCGAAGTTGAAACAAAAAGAGATCGAGTTTTTAAGTTATTACGATCATCTAACCGAGTTATATAACCGGAGATACTTTGCTGAGGTTATTGCTAAGTTTGATTCTGAAAAACAGTATCCACTAGGCATTGTAATGATTGATTTAAACGGCTTGAAAATCTTAAATGATGCTTATGGACACGGTGTTGGTGATATCGCGTTAAAACGTGTTGCTGAGGTTTTAAGAAGTGTTGGAAATGATTCAATGATTGCCGCTAGAATTGGTGGAGATGAGTTTGCGATTGTTTCTCCTTTAACTGAAGAAGGATCACTAGAAGTATTAAAAGATACGATATTAAGTAAAATCAATGATGTGGTTGTAGAAAATGTCCAATTATCACTCGCCATCGGCTATGCTTTAAAACATGACGTGTCAGAAGATATTGGTGATGTTATGAAAGCAGCTGAGGATGCGATGTATAAGCGCAAACTTAACGAAGGTATTAGTGCGAGAAATAATACGATTAAAGCGATTCTTAAAACACTTACAGATAAGTACAATGAAGAAAAAGTTCATTCAGAGCGTGTTAGTAGAATATGTCGTAAAATTGGTGAAGCATTAAAGTTGAAACCTGATGATATTGATGCGCTTGCAATGGCTGGTTTTTATCATGACATTGGGAAAATTTCTATACCAGATGCCATTTTAGAAAAACCAATGGCACTAACGGATGAGGAATATGAAATTATTAAGAGTCATACAGAAAATGGATATCAGATACTTCGTGCCGCAGATGAGTATTCTGACTTAGCGGTAGATGCGCTCTATCATCATGAACGTTTTGATGGTAAGGGCTACCCTGAAGGGTTAATTGGAGAAGCGATACCACTCAACTCAAGAATTATTGCAGTCGCAGATGCTTATGAAGCAATGACATCAGATCGATCTTATCGCAAAGCGTTAACGATGGATTATGCGATTGATGAATTACAAAAGCATTCAGGTACGCAGTTTGACCCGAGCATTGTTAATGCTTTTATTGCTAGCGTTAAAAAGAAAAAAGACACATTTTAAAGTGGGAAACGGTGTTATATAGACATTTATTAAAATATCAGATTGGGAGGAAAATCATGCATGGTGACATTGTTTATATTGAATTAGCTTGTACAAGTAAAGAGACGTTGCGTTTTTATGAAAAGATTTTTAGATGGAAAGTAAAGGAGAGTTTTATTACATCGCATAAGTATTTTATGTTTGAAACCCCAGGGAAGTCTTTGAAAGGTGGCTTTGATACTTTGATTAAGCCATCTACAAAAGGGCCTCAGATCTATATTGAAGTCGATGATATCGAACGCGTTACTACTGAAATGATGACTGATTTTGATAGTGCTGTGGTACTTAAGGATAAGACGCTCATTTCTGAAGACTATGGGTATTACGCTTTGATACTAGATCCCTCGGGAAATAAAGTAGGTTTACAAGAAAACATCAAGAAAGAGGACTAAAGATGAAAATAGCTATCGTTATTTATTCGAATACTGGTAAAACTGAAGCTGTCGCAAAGAGAGTACAAGCGTCATTATCATCGTCACATGACATAACGATTGAAAAAATTATCATTAAAGATGAAAAGCCGTTTGAAACATCTAAAATTAGTTTTGATTATGTACCTGATTTAGAGAAGTACGACGCTTTGATTTTTGGAGCACCTGTATGGGCGTTTCGACTGACGCATGTGATGAAGCAGTTTTTTGAGAGGAATCCAAAGCTTGAAGACAAACCTGTTGCCGTTTACGCGATGCAAGGATTACCGTGGGCAATATTCGGGGGAAATCGCGCTATTAGGACGTTTAAGAAATACTGTAAAAATGCGGAATCTTGCATAAGTGCAGGGATTGTCAGTGAGAAAGGTCACAAGAAAGAAGTTAAGTTTAATCGGGTTGTTTCCAACTTAATAGATTTTGTGAGGCATGTAGAAAAAAGTCATGTTTAAAGCCTATGATGAACTTCCAAAATCTTTTGTATTAAGAAGGCATATTGATATTGAAAACAACAAAAAAGAACGCCGTATAGTTATGCTTAGTAGCTTAATTGTATTTATTGGGATGTTTGTGTTGCTTGGCTTTATCGGAGTATCGGTTGTTTTTGGAATTGAACACATGTTCTTAATGATCTTTAGCATCTTTGTGTACATCTTTTTGCATGAAGGGTTGCATGTAATTGCGTTTCATTTAGCGAAAGATGTTCGAGTAAAATATAAATGGCATGGCTTTGCAGTCAGTGCCAGTGTGCCAAACAAGTATTTTGATAAACGGCATTACATTATCATTGGATTAGCGCCACTTGTCGTACTTAGTGTTGCTTTAATAACAGCCCTAGTGCTTGTAAGTTCGCCACTATGGTTTATATATTGTTTTGTACTACTTGCGTTTCATTTATCGGGTTCGGTTGGTGATGCATATGTTGTTTGGGTGGTCTTAAGGCAAGGTGAACATGTTTTAGTCAATGACTACGGTGCGGGAATGAAGATATATGGTATATAAAAAACGCTCGTTTGAGCGTTTTTTTTACATCATTAATAATAGTTCTCGGATTACTTTGGAAGCAACCGCTGTAGAAACGTTGCTTGGATCATAGTCTGGAGAGAGCTCGACAACATCTGCACCGACAATGTTTAAGGATTTTAATCCATGTAAAGCGCTAAGGAATGTTTTAAAATCTACACCGCCTGGTTCAGGGGTTCCCGTACCAGGAAAAATCGACGGATCGAGCACATCTAAATCGATTGTGATATAAACAGGTGTATCTTTTAAGCTTAGAACAACGTCTTCTAATGAATCTATCGTAAATGGCTCTAAGGTAGTGTGTTTTTTTGCAAACTCGAACTCTTCTTTTGTTCCGGAACGAATCCCAAACTGATAGATACGTTGATCTCCGACTAAGTCATGGATTCTCTTAACGACAGTTGCATGTGATAAAGGTTCTCCTAAATAGCTATCGCGGAGATCTGTATGGGCATCAAATTGGATAAGTATAAGACTGGGAAACCGCTTTAATAAGGCTTCAAAAGCTGGTAGTGTTACAAGGTGCTCTCCGCCAATCATGAGGGGTTTCTTGTTGTCTTGAATGAGTTTTTCGACGGTGTTTTTTATGGTCTCTAACGTTTTATGTTTGTTACCGAATGTGCATTCCACATCACCGATATCAATTATATTTTTATCGAGTAAATCTAAGTTTAAGTAAGGGGAGTATGTTTCTAGGCCATCGGAATCTAGCCGAATAGCTTGAGGCGCAAATCTTGTTCCTGGACGGTAACTGGTAGTTCCATCGAATGGCGCACCGAATAAGACGATATCTGATGTTTCGTATTTAGCGTCGCAGCTAATAAATGTTAATGTGTTAGCTTGCATTTTTTAAGGCTTCCTTTACGTAAGTAGGTAGCATAAATGCACCTTGATGAATGTCTGAGTTGTAGTATTTAGTCTTTAGACCAAGCGATTCCCATTGATCTTTTTTATGATCTTTTAAAGGATGGTACTGCTTTGATGCAAAGCCAAACAACCAATGCCCTGATGGGTATGTTGGTTGATGGAACTGGTAAACTTCTGCAATCGGGAATAGATCTTTGATTTTTGCGTGAGCACGAACCATTTCGTGTTTTTGCTCGTCAAAGTATGGGGATTCGTGTTGGTTGATTAAAATACCATTATCACTTAGTGCGCGCATACAGTTTTCATAGAAGGATTTCGTGAATAGCCCTTCTCCAGGACCAATTGGATCAGTTGAATCTACTAAGATGAGGTCGTAGCTTTTCGCTTTGGCGTTTTGAACAAATGCTAAACCATCTTCAAAGTATAAGGTGATTCGGGAGTCGTTATCTAAAGAACTTGCGGTTAAAGGGAGATACTGTTGGCTCAGACGAACGACGCGCTCGTCAATTTCGACCATATCGATTTTTTCTAAAGACTTATATCTAGCCATTTCCCTGGCAGTTCCACCATCGCCTCCGCCAATGATTAAGACAGATTTAATGTTTGGGTTCACTGCCATTGGAACGTGGCTAATCATATCGTGGTAAATAAACTCATCTTTCTCATTAACCATCATAAGACCATCGAGTGTAAAAAAGGTACCAAACGTTTTTGATTTGTAAAAGTCAATGGTTTGAAAAGGTGTTGTTTCGCTGTAGAAGTGTTCTGCATCTGCAATGGTAAAATGAACTGCTTTTGTCCAAGGTTCAGTGTAGTGTGTTTTTTTCATAAAAACCTCCTTAAGGTTTAAGGACTTTTATATATACTTTTGAATCTTTTTGATGGGCTCCAATCAATATGTTGTCTTCTTTTGATAAGTATGTGTAGTCATCGATAATACTTTGTGTAATCTTTTCACCCGGGACAACCAGTGGGATGCCAGGTGGATACACCATGATCGAGTCTGCCGAGACCATGTTGATGCTTTCTGACAGTTCGACGAGCATACTCGGCGCAAAAAATGCATGTCTTGGGGTATAAATCATCTCTGGGATACTCAATTTAACGTGTTTTACAGTCGTTTTTGGTTTTAACGGATATGACTCGGTAAAATCTTTAAAAGCATTGTAGAGTTTGTTTAAGGATGCTTGTGTATCTCCTAAACTCGCTACCGCTAATACAACATGACTTTCGCCGAGTTCGAGTTGAAGATTGTATCTCGATTTGAAAAGATCATAGACTTTAAACCCACTCATCCCATAGTCGCTTACGTCGACAGTGATTTTAGTAATGTCAAGGCCATACATTGAATCGTTGTTTAGTGATTCTTTATTTAAAACATGCAACCCAGGTAAATCATTTATTTTTTTAGCAACGTCTTCAACGGTTTTAAGGAGTGTTTTAAAACG
>SKGE01000014.1 GCA_007117625.1 Candidatus Izemoplasma sp.
ATGCGCTTTTTGTACAAAAAGCTGCTGAAGTTTTACTTGTCTATGAGGATGATAAGCCCGTAGGCTTTGCGCTCTTTTTCCAAACTTTTTCAACGTTTTTAGGCACGACAAACTTATACCTAGAAGATTTATTTATCGATCCAAACTATCGGGGAAAAGGTTACGGTAAAGCTGTGTTTAAGTATTTAGTAAACCTTGCCTTAAAGAGAAACTGTAAAAGACTCGAATGGGTATGTCTTAATTGGAACCAAAGCGCTATAGATTTTTACAAGCGACTCCGCGCAACCTCTCTTGATGCGTGGACAACGTATCGTTTAGATCATCAAGCGATGCAAAAGTTGAGCAAATAAAAAAGCATTTTTCAATGCTTTTTTTAAATGCTTATACGACGCAACAACCAAATAAGTAAAACCGCGCCACCAATTGAAATTAGAAAACCTTCAATAGTAAAGCCCGTGACCGAACCGATGTTGAATAATGAAGCAATCCAACCACCTAAAACGGACCCTAACAATCCAATAATGATGTTTTTAATCAGTCCTCTTCTACGTGTTTTCATTATAATGCTTGCAAGCCATCCAACTAAAGCTCCGTATATAATCCATAGTAGAATACCCAAAATATCATACCTCCTCTAAGTTTTGTTTTCTAAATACATACGCAAATTTGCTAAATCACATTTCATTGCTATTACGTAATGAGTACGCTTTGATCATAGCGTCATATGTTTCGTTAAACTTTGTGTCAATTGTTTGTTTACTTGGATCCGATTGAAAAAATTCAACTATTTTCTTTACTCTATCAGTATAACCTATCTTCGAGCGATAGTTCGGTGCAACGCGTTTAATTTTAGTATTATCAAAAACAGCGTTATAGCCATTGTCACCATAAATTTCAGCTTTTAAGTGTGGGAAATATTTAACCACAAAATCTATTGGAATATGGATAATTTTTGGTGTTTTATCTAGTGCTTTATAAAAACTATTCGCAAGTTCATTCCAGGTAAATGTGAATGTTGAAGTGAGTGTGAATGCTTCATTAAAAGCATCTGGATTCATGAATAAGTCTATAAATCCTTCGGCAAAATCTTCGTGATGTGTTAAAGTCCATAGTGTGTTCCCATCACCCGGGATGACAATTGGCTGATCGTTAATCATTCGATCGATGACTGTATATGGATGTTCCCAAGATTTGATCTGAAATACGATGGATTGATCATCATAAGTATGCGAGGGTCTAACTATGGTGGTTTTAAACGCTTCATCATTTAAGCTTTGCAAGTACACCTCACAAGCTATTTTATTTCTACTGTACTCCCAATAGGGATTTTCTAGTGGTGTGTTTTCAGTAATCGGTACTGATTGAACTGGCTTTTGATACGCCGATGCACTACTTATAAATATGTATTGTTTTGTATGTGATTTAAATAACTCGTAGTCACGTACAACATCTTCTTTCGTAAATGCAATCCACTCCACAACAACATCAAAGAACTTATCCTTTAAAACTTCTTTGACTTTCTCTTTATCGTTTATATCGACAACAATAGTTTGAACGTTGCTAGGCAACCCTTGATTTTTATTTCCTCGATTAAGCACAGTTAAGTCAATAGCTTTTTTAGCAGCGATGTTGGTCACTGCAGTAGAAATAAGACCTGTTCCTCCAACAAATAATACTTTCATAAATGTCTGTCTCCTTTATCCTTATTGTAAAAATTCATTCATTGTTACTAGCTTAATACTTGCATCAAACTCGTTTCCAACGTTTCATTAAGTGACTCTCTCTTTGGTTTTGAGTCAAACAATTTGACGACATTTTATCAAAAGTCAAATCAAACTAGCTACGTTATTACTTTTACTCTATTATACATGATTATCATTTCTAGGGCCAATTTAATAAATATGCCTTGCATAGTGAAAATTATGGAATAAAAAAGACCTATTAAATAGGTCTAAGTACGTGCATATTGTTCTTCTTTTATGTGTCTTTTACGAGCATTTTCATTGAGTATTTTTTTACGTAGACGAATCGTCGCGGGGGTAATCTCAACCAGTTCATCTTGGTTGATAAAGGCAAGAGACTCTTCTAGTGTTAATTTCAGTGTGTCTAACAGTTTAATAGCGTCATCACTTCCACTTGAACGCACATTTGTTAACTGCTTATTTTTACAAGGATTTACAACAAGGTCATTAAGACGTGAGTTTATTCCAACAATCATGCCTTCGTAAACAGGTGTGCTTGGTTCGACAATCATCCGTCCACGTTCTGATAGGTTAAACAAGCTATATGCCATTGTCTTTCCACGTTCTTTCGCAATAAAGACACCATTTCTATGACTTGTGATGTTGCCAACATAAGGTTGGTATCTGTCAAACGATTTTTCCATCGTACCGCGACCTCTTGTCGAGTTTATAAACTCACTACGATACCCGATGAGTCCCCGTGTTGGAACTAAATATTTGAGTTTTGTGTAGCCTTCCAAACTATCCATAGAGACCATAGTTCCTTTGCGTAAATTCAGTGCATTAATGACTTGAGATACGTACTCATCCGGAGCGCTAATCGTGACTTTTTCGATTGGTTCATGTCTTTGACCCTCTATTTCTTTAAACAAAACTTCTGGTTTACTCACACATAGTTCAAAGCCTTCACGTCGCATTTTTTCTAGTAATATAGATAAATGTAGTTCTCCACGACCACTAACCTTATACCCTTCAACACCTTCAATATCTTCAACTTCTAATCCAACATTGGTTTCTAACTCTTTTAAAAGTCGCGCTTTAATTTGACTGCTTGTCACTAAATGGCCACTATTTCCAACAAATGGTCCATCGTTTACTAAAAAGTTCATCGCAAGTGTTGGGCGTTCAATTTCTAAATGTTCCATGACTTCGACATGACTCGGGTCGCATAAGACTTCTCCAATTGAGACATCAGATATTCCACTGAAGGTAACGATATCTCCAGCAAATGCTTCGGTTTTTTCAACTTTTTTTAACCCTTCATTGACATAAAGCTTTACAAGTTTAACTTGTTTATTGGTGCCATCGCGTTTGGTTAGCGTGTAAGGCGTTTTTATTTTTAATGTTCCACGCGTAATTCGGCCAACACCCATCCGACCTAAATAATCATCATACCCCAATGAGGATATTTGCATTTTAAGCGGAGCTTCACTGTTGTCCGGATAAGAATTAACGTGGCTTAAAATCAGTTCAAACAAGGGATTCAGATTATCACTTTCTACATCCATATCAAGTGTGGCGATCCCTTCTCTTGCAACACCGTACACAATTGGAAAGTCACATTGTTCATCACTAGCATTTAATTCGACAAATAAATCAAAACATTCTGTGACTACATCTTCTGCACGTTGATCGCGCTTATCTATTTTATTGATAAATACAATCGGCTTCAAACCTTCTTTGAGCGCTTTTTCTAAAACAACACGCGTTTGTGGCATAGGTCCTTCACTTGAATCAACAAGTAAGATAACGGTATCGACGGTTTTAATGATACGTTCGACTTCACTAGAAAAATCAGCATGCCCTGGGGTATCGACAATATTTATTTTTGTGCCTTTATATTCAATGGCACAGTTTTTTGAATATATCGTGATTCCACGTTCGCGTTCTAAGTCGTTACTATCCATGACTTGTTCAATCATTACATCGTTTTCATTAAAAACGCCGCTTTGATTTAAAAAGGCGTCTACTAAGGTTGATTTACCAGCATCAACATGGGCAATAACTGCTAAATTTATGATATTTTTGTTTCTCATTTTCATTCCTCCAAAATTGCGTACAAAATACTATACCACATAACTGCTTATGTACCTAATCATTTGTTTAAAATATTCCCTAAAAAAGCAAAAACTTCCCAGGTTCATCTGAGAAGTTTTGACAATAGCTTATTTTAGTCTGTGCTTAAAGTTATGTTGGCCAGAGCGGCCGTTATTTTCAGCAAAGTCTCGATGGGCATTTTCTTCTTTCATATTTTCATTTCGCCACCGATGGCGATTGCCTGTTAATGATACATAAATCGTAAACGCAATGACAAATAAAATCCCTAAGGCAAGAAAGAAATATGGCATCTCATCACCCCTTTACGGCATTTATTATAGCAATAATTTAGACTGTTTTCAATGAAGATCATCTAGTCTTATGACACTGCACCTTTATAATAATCTTTCTTTAAACGTGATGTCAAGCTTTTTTGCGAGTTTTAGTGCATTTTCGATGCAAAAATCATACAACTCTTTTGGAGAATGTGCATCGGCACTTAAGACAATTTCAGCCCCGGTGTCTTTAACAATATTCCAAAAATCCTCACGTGGATAATAGAATCGTTTCCCTTCTGGGACATTGATTTTACCACGACGAATGCCATTAGCGTTAAACTCAAGTGGAACATTATATTTTTTACTCGCCTCTGCAAGTTCAATTGCGACTTGTTTTGCGTGCTCATCAAACTTTGGATAACTGAACATAAACAAGTCTGGATGTGCAATCATTACAAACTTCCCACTTTTCATGCCATTGATAAGCTCTTTCGTATATATTTTCAAATCTTCAGGCATATCTAAATCATACGTTGATTTCATACTTGTTGGCGTTTTTTGAATAAAGTGTTGACCCAGTATTAAATAGTCAACATTTTCTAGTAACTCGTCATAATAAGACATATCTGGATCTAAAAATTCAGCCTCTAATCCTATATGGACTTCGAGTTGCCCTTGGTATTTTTTGATATTTTTACGAACATCGGCAACGTAGACTGGAAAATCTTCCCAACTCATACGAAAAGTCTCATCTAATACGCGGCTTGGGGCGTGATCTGAAATACCCAATACTTCCATGTTAAGTTTGATCGCTTCTTTAATATAATCTTCAGCACGACCACCTGCGTGCTTACACAGTTCATGATGTGTGTGATAGTTTGTTTTAAATGTCATAATCATACCTCCGAAGCTATTATATCAATCTACCGTCTATGAAGCAAACATATCACTTTAATAATCGGAAGTTCACTGCGATGAATTAGCGATTTAATGCTATAATAGGACTATCAAATTATAGTGAGGTGTTTATGAAAAAATTGTTTGTGTTCACTTATGATGATGGAACTGTTCATGATCAAAAAATGATTGAAATATTAAACCGTTACGGTGTTTCTGCAACGTTCAATTTAAATTCGGGTTTAAGGGATTTTGTTTGGCATACGGAAGGTAAAGCCATTTATCGGCTTGACTTAAGTAAAAATAAGACGTTGTACGATGGTCATGAAGTTGCCGTTCATACAGTGACACACCCGTTCTTAACTGAGCTTAGTGATGAAGCGCTTTATAAAGAGGTTGTTGAAGATCAAAAAGAGCTTTCTGACATCTTTGGTTATACCGTTGAAACCATGGGCGTACCATTTGATCAATGTACCGATGCCATCGTTGAGAAGATTCGTAACTTTAACGTTATTAAATATTTAAGGATTCCAACCAGAAACTCCGCGTTTGAATTACCAAAAGATCCAATGAAAATCCCAATTACGATTGAACATACCAACCCTAGAGTTGACCAAGTCATTGACCGCTTTATCGAGTTAAGACCTAATTCGCTTAAGTTATTTGTTTTAGCTGGACACGCTTATGATTTTTACGTCAATAACAATTGGGATTGGTTGGAAAAAACCGTGAAAAAACTTGTCGCGGCAGAATCGATAAAAATTGTTACGCTAAAACAAGCTTGCGGGATTATTTTCAATAGATAATTAGTAAAAATCTACGCACTCTTAAGCGTTTAATGCTATAATATTAAGTAATAAATACAAGGAGGTTTTCTATGTTTAAAAGAAGTTTTATTATTATACTGAGTTTAGTTTTAATGGTTACACTTTCTGCTTGTCGTCGCGACACTGATGATCCAGACCCCGATGAGAATGGTAATGGCGACACTGCGGATACGAATATGCTTTATGTACACTATTTTAGATTTGATGGAAATTATGACGATTGGTCGCTTTGGATTTGGCCACACGAGCCACAAAGCACTGGTGGTACCCAATACTTTTTCAATGATGAAAGCGAGTTTGGGGTGGTTTTTAAAATGCCTTTTGATGGTGCTCCATTTGAGGATTCTACCACAGCTGGTATCATTGTAAGAGGGGTTGATGATTGGACAAAAGATGTTGATATTGACCGTTTTTTCACTTTGACCGAAAGAGATGAGGATGGCAATCTTCATATCTATCTCATCGAAAATACGGTAGAAATTTTCTATAGCTTAGACGATGCTGAGATTGTTAATCAAATCAGCCTTGCACAATTTGACGATGAGACTTTAATTCGATTCAATACGACTCAAGGCATTGACGCAAATGATGTAACAATTTATAAAGATGATACTGCTATATCTACTCATAACTTTATCGGGGGAGAAACCGGTGGAACGATTGAAATTACAGAACCGGTTAACCTAATGTCTGTGTATGAAATAGAAGTTCAGTTTAGTGCAGATGAAATCGTTCGCAGACGGATCCGTTTTGATGGTTTCTACAATAGTGAGGCCTTCAATGAAGCATTCGGATACGAAGGTGAACTTGGGGCAATTTATTCAGAAACTGAGACGACGTTTAGACTTTGGGCACCGATTAGTGAAAGTGTCACACTAAACTTATACACGAAAGGTCACACTGCTTCACAAGTAGATTATGATGGGAATGCTGGGGTTGATACACCTTATGAAACACATGATTTAGTATCAATCGAAAAAGGAGCATGGGAAGTTACACTACCTGGTGACTTAGACGGTGTTTATTATACCTTTACAGTCGTCAATGATGGTGTTGCGAATGAAGTAGTTGACCCTTATGCATTTTCAGCTGGTGTCAATGGACAACGTGGGATGGTCGTAAACTTTGAACGTACAAATCCTGAAGGATGGGTTTACAACGATCGACCTAACAATATTGTAAACCATACCGATGCAATCATTTATGAAGTCCATGTTCGAGATTTTACATCACATAGCTCTTGGAATGGTACAGAAGCTTATCGTGGGAAGTTCTTAGGATTTGTTGAACGTGGTACTACCTATAAAGGTGTTACTACTGGATTTGATCATATTATTGACCTCGGTGTAACCCATGTTCAGTTCATCCCAATTTATGATCATGGTATTATTGATGAAACAAGATTAAATGACCCTGAGTATCATGGTATTCATGATGGTATCTTCAACTGGGGTTATATGCCACAAAACTTTAATGTTGTTGAGGGTAGTTATTCAACAGACCCATTCAATGGACATGTAAGAATCACTGAGCTTAAAACGATGATTCAAGCATTCCACGATAATGATATCCGCGTTATCATGGATGTTGTTTATAACCATACAGGTCGTTCTGCTGATTCAAACTTTGATTTAATCCTACCGGGTTATTACTTCCGAATGAATGAAGATGGGACCTTCTCGAATGGTTCTGGAACTGGAAACGAAACCGCTTCTGAAAGATTTATGTTCAGACGTTATATGATTGATTCTGTGTTATTTTGGGCAGAAGAGTACAATATGAGTGGGTTCCGTTTCGACTTAATGAAATTACATGATTATGAAACGATGAACATGATTCGTGAAGCCTTAGACGAAATCGATCCTTCTATTATAGTTTTAGGTGAACCTTGGACCGGTGGTGCAACACCACTCCCTGATAGCGAGGCTGCATATAACAGCAATCTCGATAAAATGCCGAATATTGCTGTCTTTAACGATGATACCCGCGATGGTGTTAAAGGAAGTGTCTTTGATTTCTCAAACTTTGGATTTGTACAAGGTAATAATCAACAAGACCATAACATCTTATTAGGTATTACTGGTGCAACACCACAACCTAACTTACCGATTACACCGCTTCCTAAAGGTGCATGGGCGATTGAACCAAACCAAACAATCAATTATGTCAGCGCGCATGATAACAATACGTTATTTGATAAACTTCAACTAAGTACAAGTAACTTAGAGATGGAGGCATTAACACGCATGCAACGACAAGCAAATGCTATTGTGCTAACATCCCAAGGGATTCCATTCCTTCATGCTGGCGTTGAAATCATGCGTACAAAACCATGTGTCGTCCCTGACAGCGGTGAAAACACTTGTGATCCATCCGAACGATTTGACCACAATTCTTATCGTTCTCCAGATCAAACGAACCAAATTGACTGGCAATGGAAGGTAGACCACTATGAAACATTCGAGTACTATCGTGATTTAATCGCTTTAAGAAAGGCGAAAGATATCTTTAGATTACCAACCTCTGATGCTATCTATGAGCAACTTGAAATTGTACCAAACAGTGTCGGTGGATTCGTTTCTTTCCTACTTCACAACGATGATGATTTATGGAAAACCACACACGTTATTATTAATAATGGAAGTCGCGAAAGAGAAGTCACCTTGCTTGAAGGTACAACTTGGCATGTTGTAGCTAATACAGATGAAATCGGTGCAGCAACAACAATTACTATCGAAGGTGTAGAATACGAAACGCTCACTATACTTGATACCATTGAAGGTGGCACAACGATTACGCTTAAGGAAAACGAAACTTTAATTCTTTATAGCGAAGAAACCGTTCGCTTACCTTAACATAAAAAGACCTTACTACGAATTTTGTAGTAAGGTCTTTTTTAATACAAGTTATACTTCAATGTCTACAAGTTCGTCGTGGACAACATCTTTGCCGACCCACTTCTTCTTAATCCAACGAATAAATACTAAGGTACCTCTCAAAATCTCATCGGCCGCAAGTCCCATGAAAATACCGACAATACCATAGCCTAAATGAACCCCGAAAAGATACGCAACTGACAACGAAACACCAAGCATACTAAACGTTGCAATAATTACTGGATAGATCACATCTCCTGCCGCACGTAAGGCTTGAATAACTACAAGGTTCGAAAGTCGACCAATTTCTAAAAAGATCACGACAAACATCGCTCTTCTACCAAGACGAATAATCTCAGGGTCATCGGTGAAAATAGATAAAAGCCACGGCGAATTAAAATACATAAACAAGACTAAACCTAACACAACGAAGATTGAAAATTTAAGCGTTTTAAGCGTGCGCTTATACGCACCATCAAAGTCTTTTTCTCCAACATACCAACCAACTAATATCTGATTACCTTGGGAGATAGCAAGACTAAAGACTAGGATCGGTAAGACTAGATTAAAGACATAAACTTGTGCTGTCACGGCTAAAACACCAATCATATTTAAAAAGCTAAGAATCATAACTTGCATGAACTGATAAACAAACTGTTCTAAAGCACTTGGAACGCCAATTTTTATAATCTTGAAAAAATGTTCATGGAACATGCTTAATGGCACTCTAAACGGATGTACGTTAATGCGCTTATAAAGCACAATTAAAGCCACAATCATTGTCACAAACTTACTAAATGTTGTTGCATAAGCGGCACCCATAATACCAAGTTCTGGGAATATCCAAATCCCGAAAATTAGGAAAAAGTTCATGATGACATTTAATAAGTTTGTAATTCCAACCACAGTCATAATTATTTTGGTTTGGCCATGACTCTTTAGCCCAGCACTTATCGTTTGAGAGATTCCTAAGAAAATAACCCCTAGAGCAACAACTCTTAAATAGTTTAATGCGTCATTTAAAATAATTGCATCGGTATTAATAATATTAAAGAAGGTTCGCCCCAATAGCTGCACCAAGAAGAAAACTGTTGTTCCTATCAACAAGCTCACATACATCCCTACACGAATCGAATCGCGAGCTTCTTTTCCTTTTTTAGCCCCTAAGTATTGGCTGACAACAACCGCGACACCCAGCGCAACAATATTGAGTAAAACTGTAAATAAAAAGACTAAGCGATTGGCATTACCAACAGCTGCAACGGCTAAATCATCATATTGACTGAGCATTAATGTATCGGCAATTCCCATCAACATAAAAAAGAGCAATTCAAGATAAATTGGCCATGTGAGTTTAAATATACTTTTGTCTTTTGTGTTCATAAGAACGCCTCGCTTTCACCGTTTTATATTATAACACATCTAGCTCGTAAACAAACAAAAAAAGCGGTCAATGTGACCGCTTAATTATTCATTGATTTTGACAACCATACTCGAAAATGGTAAAACCTCAATAGTACCACTATTCACGGTGTTTTGATGACTTTGATATACAATACTATCGATTGTTAAATCATGTTGCATCGTCTGTGAATTCGCACTTAAATTATGAATAACTAAATACGTCGTGTCACCATAACTTCTAAAAAATCCAACCAAACGATTCGACTGTGTATCAAACGCCTCGAAATCACCATGTCTTAAGACTACATCATTTTGTTTCAAAGCAATCAGTTCAATATATAGGTTGAGTAGTGATGTTTCATCTAATAACTGCTCATACACGCCTAACAGCGATTGATTGCGAGCATTCCATTCATGTATACCATTCGGTTTTCCTTCGGTATTGTATGCACTGTCCATTGACCATTTGAATGGTTGGCGAATACTCGGATCCGGTTTAGATCCAGACATCCCAAGTTCTTCTCCATAGTAAATCCATGAAACCCCAGGATACGTAAACAACATATGTGCTGCTAAACGCATGCGTCCCTCACTATAACCAAGCGTGTCTGCAACACGGTTTTTATCATGATTAGTTAGAAAAACATTGTCCACAAAATCTGTTCTGTACTCTCCATAAACTTCTAACATCGTAGATAGCATTTCAGCGATGCCAGGATCCGTACCAAGGCGAATCGCATCCATAGTTTTATCTGCTAACTCAAAATTAAAGGTTGCATCCATACCTTGGAAAAAAGCGCCGACATAATTAGGGTCATTGCTCCAAATCTCACCAATCATAAAGGCATTAGGATTACGTGTATTGATATGATCATTAAGTTCCATAAAGAGCTGGATGTTGTAAGCATTCACATCCGTCCCTATTGGATACTGATCACGATCATAAATATGACGCGCAGCATCAATTCTAAACCCTAGAACACCTTTATCAAGCCAAAAGTCAAAAATATTTTTCATCTCTGCTCGAACCGCTACTTCATCGTAGTTAAGTTCAGGCATTTGAGACCAAAAAGACCCATAGTAATAACTATCCCCATGACGATGCCAGTTCTGTCTTCGTGGAAAAGCACTTTGATCACTTAAATCGTTCCAACTATACCAGTTTCGATACTCGCTATCCTCACCTAATCTAGAGTTTATAAACCAAGGATGGTTATAGGCCGTATGATTAATGACCAAGTCCATTACAATTACGATATTATGATCTGTTGCAACCTGGATGAGATACTCAAAATCTTCCATAGTTCCAAACTGTGGGTCGATATCATAATAGTCTAACACATCATACTTATGATAGGTTGGTGACGGATGTATCGGATTGAGCCATAAACAATCAACGCCTAAAGTATCGGCTAAATAATCTATATTTTCTGCAATCCCTCGTAAATCACCATAGCCGTCATTATTACTGTCGGCGTAAGAAATTGGAAAAGCATTGTAGCATACACTAATGTCATTTTTGAGTATTTCCGAAGTTTCTGCTTGAGCAAAATCTTTTCGCCAATCTTCTTCTTCAGTTTGCCTGCACGCTTGCATAGTAATAATAAACAATCCAATAGCGGTCAATAGTAAAAGTTTCTTCATAAGAAATCGTTCCTTTCTAAGAAAAAAGGCTCTTGCGAGCCTTTTTATGAAAATGAATTATTCAGCGACGTTGAATGTATCCATCCAAGCCGTTGCAGCTTCATGAATAGCAGTTTGAGCTTCTGCAGGCGTCATAGTTCCATCCCAAACTTCAACTAAGAAATCACCTAAGTCAAGCTCGTAATAAACGCGCATTGCATCAATCGTAGGATCATTTGGTAATCCTATTAGTGGCTCAAAATAGTTATAGCTTAATGCAGCTGAGAATTCGGCTTTAATTGGATCATCACTAAAGTCAGGCATAATATCTGAATCTAACTCGAGTGCTGGTAAGTAAGCTGAGTTGTCAATCATTGTAGTCATTGTATCTTGCGTGAATAACCATCTCATAACTTCGTGAGATGCTGAAGGATAGTCGGTATAAGCATTGATAACGAATCCTTTTGTCTTAACAAGTGGTGTTAAGTCTTGTCCATTCCATGTTGGCATTTGACCAAAACGGAACGTAAGATCGTTCGCTTCTGCTTGACCTTCAATATCTTGCCAAGTTCCGACTAATGAGAACGGATAAGCACCTTCAAGATATGCATCCCAACGCCAACTCATAGCATTACCTGCTCTTGTAGCGCCAGTTTCATCTTTGTTCATGTGAGTATCAGAGAACGCTTGAATAAACTCTAAACCAGCTTTAAATTCAGGCTCGTCAAATCCAGGCGTGTTATAG
>SKGE01000066.1 GCA_007117625.1 Candidatus Izemoplasma sp.
AACCAAGGTCGTATTAGAGGGAATTACCATCGGTGGGAAAAGTGTTACTGAACATTTAGAAGCCATTAATCATAAAGAAGCAATTATATACTTAGAAACCCTTATAAAGGAAAAAAAAGATTTAACAGAATGGACACTTAGAAATATTCATCAGCTAATTTTAAAAGAGATTGATGATGATAATGCCGGAAAATACCGAACTGAAAATGTCACCATTAGTGGTGCAAAGCATATTCCACCAAATCATATAATTTTACCAGAATTAATGCAAAAACTATTTGCTGAATATAAGAAAGAATGGAAAGACTATCATCCTGTTATAAAGGCTTGCTTGTTGCACGGAGAATTTGTAAAAATTCATCCATTTATTGACGGTAATGGTCGAACGGCCAGATTGATACTCAATTTTGAATTGATGAAATACGGATACACACCCATTGTCATAACAAAGGAAAGAAGAGCCGAATATTACGAGGCATTAGACCTAGCGCACACAACTTTGGATTATTCGAAATTTATCCAACTAATTTCTGACTTTCTAACTGATTCACAATCATTATGGCTTAGAATTATTAATTAAGAATCATGGTGGACGCTGATAAGTTTCAACGCCACTAAATAACTAGCATAGGCTTGATACAATCTGTATCGAGCCTTTTTACTTTAATAATGAAAAAGCTCAGTAGAATATAATAGGCTTACACGATTAAGTTTTATAACGGTATTGAATCGATTAATACTTTTTTTGATCACGAAATAGAACATTGTTCACAATAATGATACAATAATTAAGGAGATTATATAGCTCTTACAAATGGTATCCATGTGTAATGTGCTGGTAGAGGTGATTGTGTGAAATATGGAGACTTAACCTATTTAGAAATAAAGAAAAAAGTAGAAGAAGGATACATGATTATCGTGCCAACTGGATGTACAGAGCAACAAGGCCCACACCTTTCGGTTGATTTTGATACATGGTTTGCATATGAACTCATGGAAGAGGTATCCGAAAAGCTATTTTTAGAAAAGAATATCAAAACGCTAGTTGCACCAGTCATTCCCTATGGAACGGCTTTTGAGCATGTTCATTTCGGATCCGGTTATGTCGATATACCACAATCTGTATTCGAAGCACTGATGTATCATTCATTTAAGTCATTCGCACAACAGGGATTTAAGAAAATGTTTCTATGGACCGGTTGTGGTGGTCATAACTTGACTGATATGGTAAGTAGATTTAAAAACGATTTCGAACGTGTTGCATCGATTGAAACATTACCACATCCGTTTTATGATTCATGGTGCACTTTTATGAGTCCTAAGGTTCCAGGAGGTCATGCAGATAGTTTTACAACGTCTATTTCGTTATATAAGCATCCTGAAAAGGTTAGAAAAAAACTCATAAAAAATCCAAATAGTAAAGAACCTGACTGGGGAAATCCTAAACTAGATTTTAGTGAGTATTCACAAACTGGTGTCATAGGTGATCCCACTTATGCAAGTGCAGAACTTGGAGAAAAACTGTGGGATGATACGGTTAATAGACTTGTTCAACTGTTTGAAAACAAGGTTTGAGCATTAATTAATATTGAACAGCTGTTTTTATTGACTTATGTCACTGTGTGTAAACATATCGTATTAGGTAAATGCTACTTAAACCTGATTACAAAGTAAAGTCTTACTCAGACAACTAGTTGATTACCCTGACAAAAATCCTTGAAACTGTATTCGCTTTAAACTTTTACCACTATGTTATAGATACCAAAAAATGCTAAACTCCAATGGTAAGTGAGGTTTAGCATTTTTATATTTTATCTATGTGTGAGACTTCTTAAAAATTAGTAAATTAAATATGGACTAGTCATTTGAAATCAAAAAGCCTATATCTTGGTGATAAATATACAGCTTTGCGTTATTTTCTATCGCAACATGGTTCTTTCCATTGATTGATATGACCACAAAAAAGGCTAAATCATAAGGATAAATCCTATCTAAACCTAAAAGGTTATAGGTGAGTTCAAAACGCGTATTTTCGTATAAATAATCAAGCGTAATGCCTGCATCCTCGTATACCTCATTTAAAAGATTAAGTATATCATTAAGTCTATGGCGCATTGGCCAGTTAACAATTTCGGCATCATACGAATCGACTTTAGGAATAACTAGCAGTTTTGGATTGCCATCCTTGTATCCATACGCAATGAAGCCTCCGTTTCGCATTGCAGCACCTTTAAAAAAGGCATCATAGTCACAGTTCGCACTTACGACAAATCGCACCTCATCGAACTCATCATGGTTCGATGCAAGTTCATTCACATCGGCAAATGTCCTTTGATGGTCTGCTGCAACGCAACCAAACAAAAAGATACTACATACTAGCAATGAGAATATTATCTTCATAGTTGTCTCCTATCACTTTCTTGTTTATAGTTTACTATAAATAAACAACCATTTCAATATTTGTAACAGATACCTATAGTGCTTGGGTTATAGTATGATGCCTTTTAGTTCCAAAACAATAGACTAGATTTTAGAAACACTTCGCAAAACTATTGTTATTGTTCGTATCTGAACATTGTTGAATTTTTTCTATGATAAGGAACTTACTTTAGATTGTTAATCATTTCAGTGGGAAGTTAGACTAGTTAAAGCTTCCTATAAATTAGATATTTTGCTATAATTTTTTATAAATAGTGAATAATGCTTAACCATGCGATGGAAGGTCTTAAAAATTGTTTTAGTGGATGAAGTCTGTGAGTATGGAGTCGTGCGTTAGAAAAAGTTTCCTATGTAGTGTAAGTGCAAGGATAAAATAAGTTAAGCTAGGAGAGTTTAAAATGAGTTATACAATAGAAAAAGTAACTTTTATTGAACGTTCAACACTTGAAAGGCTTTTAGAACTTTACCTTTATGAGTTTTCATCATGGGAAAACACTGATGTAAATCAACACGGTCTATATGGATACCCGTATCTTGATTATTATTTCACAGAACCAAAACGTTTTGCATACTTTATCAAAGTTGATGGTAATCTTGCTGGCTTTGCTATGGTATGTGATTATTGTTATGTTAGAAACGATGATGCGTTTTTTATGGCAGAGTTTTTCATCTTGAAAAAGTACCGAAACAAAGGTATTGGTAAGTTAAGCGCGATTGAAGTCATTAAAAAACATCCTGGGAGTTGGGAACTAACCGTTCATCCGAAAAACACAGGGTCACATTCCTTTTGGCACTCTGTGATTCAAGCGGTTTCGAAAAACTACGAGATTATTGAAAATGTCGAAGGAGTTTATGAAGAAACTCTTGCGTCTGCGTTTTTGTTTGAAGTAGAGTAGCTTTCATTTAGGAGGGACTACTATGTTTTTTTCATCATTCGTTTTCTTGATAACGGGGTTAATGATATATTTTGGTGTTTATTTTGTCACTCCAAAACTCATTAAAAAGGGTGTACCCAAAATATATGCATTTTGGTTCAGTTTGTGGCTGCCTATATACTTACTTTTTCCAATTGCTTTTGTTCACTATCGTTTTATTGAACGAGGAAGCTTGGCTTGGGTTAACATTCAAGCACGCTTTATGCTCTTTGGCATTAATGGGATTCACTATTTGTGGGTTTTTTTAGCGATTGCTGCGACGGTTCTACTTGAAGAAACTTTGCAACCAATAAGTCGCTTAATGGCTAAAAAACGTTTACTAGCACCACCTGATTATCTTCCGGCACCTTTTAATCCATTAAAAAAGTTTAAATTACCGTCTGAGAATTTTTTCGATGTGAAACTTCAAGGAAATTATAAGCTATTAATCCTTTTTATTCCTTTACATCTCATCGCGATGATTAGTGAAGAGATTATGTGGAGAGGATATATTTTACCAATGCAGATAGAGCTTTTTGGGAATGTAGCGTGGATTGTTAATGGTTTGATGTGGGCATTCTTCGTGCACATGTGTTTAAAGTGGCACTTCATCGCGATGTTACCAAGCATGCTTGTTGTACCATATGTAGCACAAACCATGGAATCTACAGTTGCGGCTTTTTATGTGCATGCTATTCCTAACATGTTGTTATGGATTATTTTATGGTTAGGTGTTCGTAATGTTAGACAAAAAGAGCTCAACACCAAAAAAGATTGATAAGCAAAGTACAGACATTAGATCTGAGTTTTGTAAGCTTGAGTTTTAAATTGTGGTATGTTATTTTATACATGTAAATATAGGGAGGGATCATGATGAGCCAATCGAATGTTAATGAACTTTTTAAACGACGAGAACAAGTAGAAACAGCGTCCAAAGGAAAAGAACTATTCATGGTATTACTTATGTTTGTACTCGGTTTCTTTATTTTTCCTTTAGGGCTTGCTCTTGGATTTTTAAATTATGAGGCAAACCGCCGCAGAAGTATTGCTGCATTTATTGGTGTCGTTGCAGTCTTTCTATTCGTTGCCATTTATCTATTTATCAACTGGGATGCATTAATGTATGAGTGGCGTATGCGCGGTGTCTTTTAAGTGATGTTAGGAGTGTCTAAATGAAACGAGTTACAGCTGTTTATGCGATTCTATGGAACCCGAAAAAAACCAAAGTGTTAATGGTTCATAATAAAGATACGGATACATGGACATTGCCTGGCGGAGTTGTTGAAGGGAACGAAGTCCTTAAAGAAGCCCTAGTCCGAGAAGTCTATGAAGAGACTGGTCTACAGGTTGAACCACAAACGATTGTGGCGGTGAATGAACGTATCTTTGAAGAAAAGCAAGAACACGCTTTGTTTCTTACCTTCCAAGCGGCGATTCTTGCTGGTGAAATTACGATTCTAAACCCTGATGAAATCTCACAAATTCAATGGAAATCAACCGACGAAGCCAATCGTTTAATGCCATATTTTAAAGCGGGAATCGAAGTGTTGAGAACACGATCTGTTCCTTATACCTTTCAAAATTAATAAAAACACTTAAGATGATGGAACTTGTCTTAAGTGTTTTTTATAGACTACATAGATTTATTAAACAAACTCGACGTATCTACATGGTAATTGAATTTATCGTTTGGATCAATCCAAACATCAACGGTTGAAACACCTGTTTCAACACGGAAGTCTTTAGGTGCCCAAAAGCTTTTGCTTTTATAAATTGTTTCTTCTTCAGTATAAGCATCAACGATTTTACACGTTAAATGAGACTTGTACATTTTGTTCATCGTGACACTTTGATTGGTACTAAGGCTTGTAATAATCGCTCGCCGCTTAGAGCCATTTTGCATTAGGGTTCGGTGGCGTTTTTTTGCTTTGATAAAAGGCAGGTATGTAAAAATACCAATCCCACCAAAAACAACGGCTAAAATGCCTGGAACGAGGATAAATAGAAACAAATCGGATTGATGGTATACACTTGGATTGTTTGGATCAATATAAACAGTACTGGCATCTCCGACCCGCATCGTAGAACTAAAAGTACTTGATCGGAAGGAATAGGTCGTACCATTAAATATATACTCAATCATCACTGTCGTTCGATCGTTTGAAGCAACATCAATACTTGCTATTCGACCTTCAACGGGTATCATATCTTGGCGGATTCTTAGTGAGTTTAATACTAAAAATGTACCGAGAAAAAGAAACAAAGCGGCAAAAATCATGAACATAAAAGCATTGCGTTTACGTTGTCTTTCTGTTTTCATAAAACCCCTCCTAACGTAATAATAGCATAGGATAATGTTTGTAGACAACAAAGATTTTTAGAACAAAAAACCTTACCTTATGAGAGAATCAGTTTTTTAAACTGTTCGTTTACGACAATAATTACTTATAATTTTTATCGTTTAGGTCACTTGTATTCCAGTTTGTAATCTTTTATAATCTAGTTATACGAACACCACCGCACACATCAGGGAAACCCCACATGTGTTCGGTGGATTTTATTTAGGGGGGAAATTATGGATAGAGTCGTTAAGATTGGCTTGCTATTTTGGGTTCTGTTTTTAAGCGGTTGTGATGAACTATTGGGTGAACAAGGTTCCCAAGAAAACAGGCAACTCGCCGTGGTAGAGTCGACAGCCTTTGGGAAAGTCTTTTACATTGAAAGTTTTGATCCTTCTGACATTCAACTTATCTACACCGATGAGTTTGGTGGAGAACATCTTATTCGATTGTCTGAGGATATCGTTGTGGGAACGCTGGTTCCTGAGAACGAAGGTGTTCATACGATATATGTCGTATATGAAGGGGCCTCTCTTGAGTTTGGCATCGCTTTTGAACATGAACCAAGATGGCACTGCATGATAACTGTGTATCATGTTAGCAGTAAAGATGGCACCGTATTTTGGTCCGATACAATCGATTATATAAACTTACTTAAGAGTGAAGAATGTATGCTTGAAGAAATGCCTATGATACGTGAGTTTGTCGGACACAGTTTTAGCCATAGTTCACATGAAGTAGGGGATACAATTATGGGGTTTCATTCACAAATGGATGCGGACAATACTGTAAGGATGTACTATGACCCAGAGATACTTACAGTACGTGTGTTTGATTATGCAGATCAGTTGATAAATACGTATGAGGTATTGTATGGCGATGACTTAATTGTTGATTGGCAAGTACCTGATTACTTCGATTTTGATATATGGCAAGATGCGAGTGGACAACCAGCACTCCTAACTGAAATACAGCATAGTATGGATGTTTATGCTTCGGGGACTTTCAAAAGCTTTACGGTAACGTTTTTAGACATAAATGATGAAGCAATTGATAAAGTAACGATTGTATATGGTGAAACTGTAGAGCCACCGATAGCACCGCCTGTTTCTGGGCATCTACATACAGGTTGGGATAAAGACCTAACATCAATTGATCGAAATTTAGTCGTTCGTCCTCTTTATGAGGTAGATACGACACTTGATACGTTGTTTGATGAAATACTTCCTAATCGAAACTTTACGGTGCGACATCGTGCCCCCGGAGGAGACTTTGGTAGTAGTATATTTAAGATGGATGGTGATAAGGCCTACATCGAAATGGCTGGAGGTTATTACTACTTATTGTATGAAGATGACAAAGTTTATGGAATCGATGAAGCCTTTTGGACGGATGAAGAAGATTATTGGAAAGGCCCAGCCATAAACAACGCTTTTGAAGATGCTATTATGGTTGATATTTTTAAGCTAGAAGAATCGATGTTAGAACGAATCGCTGGTAAATATCATCTGTTAGAAGACTATTTTGATACAATCATTCTAGCTAGTTCTAACGATGTTCAACAAGTCTTTATCGCGTATGAAGAAGATGAGGTTGTTATAACAATCGAATGGTTTGATCCTGATTTTGACGATGAACCTGTAAGGTTAGAAGTCGTTCTCCTTGATATTGGTACTACAGTGGTTGAGTTGCCAGAATATGGTGAGTCAGAATAGTAGACGAAGGAAGCTAAGTGCGCTATACGGCATTGCCATATCAACTGTTGCCAAAACTGTTATTAAAGGTGAAAAAGGTAAATGCGTATAAGGGTTCAGCTAAGCAACAAGGCTAACAACTGTTTATGAAAGCACTTCGGTGCTTTTTTTTGTTAAATTTTTGTTAATATCGTACGTTCGCTTGCATTGTATATTCCATTTTAGTAATATACTAAATGTAGCCCATTACGAAAATCATTCAAATAGGAGGAAGGTATGAATACAACTGAGTTGTTTAAGCTCCTTAGTGATGAAAATCGATTTAAGATTTTTAACATGTTGTTGGTTCGAGAGCTTTGTATTTGTGATATTGAAGCATTTTTAGATTTGAAACAAGCCAATGTCTCTAAACATATGATTAAGTTTAAAGATTTAGATGTTGTAGAGACAAGAAAAGAAGCCCAGTGGATTTACTATAAGGTGAGTGATAGGTTTTTAAAAAGTCAGGAACTATTCGTTGATTATATAAAGGAACTAGAAGTCTTTAAGCAAACAGAAGAAGCATTGGCAAGTTATAAACTTAAAAAAGCGTGTCGCATCGAAGGAGAATCTGTATGAAAAAGAAAGTTGCATTTGTATGTATTCATAATAGCTGTCGGTCTCAAATGGCTGAAGGTTGGGCAAAACATTTAGGCAGTGATGTGTTCGAGGTATACTCAGCGGGAACTGAAGACTATCCAGAAGTTAAACCGCTTGCAGTAAAAGTCATGGAAGAAGCTGGCGTAAATGTTGGTGATCAATACCCGAAACTGTTATCGGATATACCGAGTGAGTTGGATATTCTTATCACCATGGGATGTGGTGTAGAGTGTCCTTATCTACCCTGTAAGCACCGTGAAGATTGGGGATTAGACGATCCATCTGGGCAACCGATTGAAGCATTTCGAGTCACAAGAGATTTGATTAAAACAAAAGTCTTGGCGTTGATTGAACGTGTTAAACAAGGTGAACTTTAATGGAAAACACGAACAATAAAGTAGGCATTGGGGTTTTTGAACGCTACTTAACCGTGTGGGTAGCAATCTGTATTGTCGTTGGGATTGCGATCGGTCATTTTATACCAGCGGTTCCGACAAACTTAGATCGACTGACGTTTGCGGAGATTTCATTGCCGATTGCCGTATTGATTTGGCTTATGATTTATCCCATGATGTTGAAAGTGGATTTTACAAGCATTGTCGATGTGACAAAAAATGGTAGAGGGCTTGTTTTAACACTCGTTGTGAATTGGCTTATTAAACCCTTTACGATGTTTGCGATTGCATGGTTTTTCTTAAATATTGCCTTTGCAAATTTAATTGAAGCAAATCTAGCAAACGAGTATTTGGCAGGAGCCATATTACTTGGAGCAGCGCCGTGTACGGCAATGGTGTTCGTATGGAGTCATTTAACAAAAGGAAATCCATCATATACTGTGGTGCAAGTGGCAATCAATAATTTGGTGTTACTTTTACTCTTCACGCCTATTGTTGGGCTTTTGCTGGGTGTAGGAAATATTCCTGTTCCTTATAACACGTTGCTATTATCCGTGGTTTTGTTTGTCGTCATTCCATTAATGGCAGGGATTGTTTCGCGTGTTTTAATCATTAAGTACAAGGGATTCGAATACTTTAGCGAAGTCTTTGTGAAGAAGTTTCGACATGTTACTGTCGTAGGTTTATTATTGACTTTGATTATAATCTTTACCTTTCAAGCCACAACGATTATCGAAAACCCGTTCCATATTTTACTTCTCGCGATTCCGCTAACAATTCAAACGTTCTTTATCTTTTCAATTGCCTATTTTGCTGCAAAAGCTTGGCGCTTAACACACGATGTTGCGGCACCGGCTGCAATGATTGGCGCGAGCAACTTTTTTGAACTCGCGGTCGCCGTTGCGATTGCACTTTATGGCGTTCATTCTGCGGCGGCATTAACGACGGTTGTTGGTGTATTGGTTGAGGTTCCCGTAATGTTAACCTTGGTTGCGATTGCAAATAAAACGAGACATTGGTTTAAAGTAACAGCTTAAATGAAAGAGGGAATCTACATAATCATCTATGTTTCGATATATGGATTTCAAGTACTGTATATGTTAAGGGAGTTCTCGCTCCCTTTTTTTATTAGATAATGAATCAATTATGTGATTATTTTAATTGACAAATGTATAAAAAAATCGTACATTTGTAAAGGCACGAAAAAGGAGTGATTTTCATGGATTTGAAATTTCAATTAAAGCGTTTGTTATTTGTCACCTTAGGTACTGTTTTATTTGTTGTTGGAACAAGCTTTTTCATCGTTCCAGCTGGCTTAGTTCCAGGTGGTATTACAGGGTTTGCGACTTTAACACAATACGGGGTGAATCAACTAGGTTGGTATGTAAACCTGGGAATTATAGTATTGCTTTTCAATATTCCGATCATGTTGATGGGTTTAATTGGTATTTCAAAGACTTTTGTCTATTACTCCATATATTCGGTAATGCTCCAAAGTATTTTATTTGGTATTTTTGATGACCGAGCCATGATTTTTGGGAATGACATATTTGCCTCTAGTATTTTTGGTGGAATTTTAATCGGTCTTGGTGCATCGGTTGCTTTAAAAAGCGGTTCAAGCTTAGGTGGTATTGATATTTTAAGCCAATTTCTCGCGCTTAAGTTTAAAGTAAGTGTTGGGCATATATCGTTGATTGCAAATGGGATTATATTAACGATTGCACTGCTTATTTTTGATGTTCAAATTACATTATATACAATGTTAGCACTCGCCGTCACGAACCTACTGGTTGATCGTGTTCATACTGCATATAAACGTGTTCGTCTTGAGATTATTACTCCAAAGGGTGATGAAGTCAAGAGTGCTTTAATTGCGGAGTTTATTCGCGGTATTACCGTATTAAGCGGTGTTGGAGCATATACGGGAGAAAGTCGTGCCATGCTTTGGATGGTGACACAAACGCACGAAGTTTATGACATAAAAAGAATTGTTCTCGCAATCGATCCGGATGCTTTTATTACGATGACACCGATTCGACATTTAAGTGGTAAGTTCCATAAAGTTGTGATGAAATAACGTTTTTAAAACGTTATTTTTTTATCAAAAAAGAGACAGTACCTTTTTAAAGTGGACCCAATGTCAAGGACACTGTAAAAAAGACTTAATGATTAGAGGTGTTATTTCTGCACCTTCAGGAACACTTAAGCTCATCACTGCGATGATATCATTTAATATATTTTTTTTGCAAGCTCAAAGATGTTAGTTTATACGATGACACACTTCGATAATCTTTAATGAAATAATTGGTCTTTATGAGCTTTCACAAAAGCCTAATATTTTGCTAGGTTATTATGCGATAACTTAGGCTTGTAACTTCAGCGTTTATTGATACAATATAGATAGATTAAACAAGGAGGCCACTTGTATGAATGGTATAGCTGCATCTAAAGGTATTGCAATTGCGAAAGCATTTGTTTATAAAAAGGTAGTTTTATAAATACCTAAAGATAAAACTGATGATCCTAAATTAGAACTTCTGAAACTAAGGGAAGCACTTGAAAAAAGTACGAATGCTTTAAAACAGATTAAGGAAAATGCTAAGGATATATTAGACGATGAACATTTGCAAATATTTGATGCTCACATACAAATGATTAATGATAGTGAGATTTTAAAAGAGGTAAAACCAAAGATTGAAAACGAAAACGAAAATGCGGCATACGCCTATCAAACTGTCACCAATCAATACATCACTATTTTTGAAACGATGGAAGATGCTTACTTCAAAGAGCGTGCTGCAGATATTAAAGATATCCAATATCGTGTATTAAGCACGTTGTTAAATGTACCACTTCGAGATTTAAGTGTGATCAACGAGCCAGTAATTATTGTCGCTGAGGATTTAACACCGAGTGACACTGCGATGTTAAACTTAGAATACGTTAAAGGTTTTGCAACTGAAGTTGGGGGTCAAACAAGCCACACAGCAATAATGGCTCGAGCACTAAATATTCCTGCTATGGTAGGTGTCTCAGGCTTGACTGAAAAAGTGCAGCAAAACGACCAACTTATTTTAGATGCCCTCGATGGTATAGTGACAGTTAATCCAAGTCAAACTGAAAGCACTAAAGCGGAGAAAAAACGCAAAAATCATCTTACTTATTTAGAGAGACTGTCGGTATATAAAGATCAAAAGACTCAAACAGAAGATGGTCACCATGTTGGATTATATGCAAATATTGGTTCATCAAAGGATTTAATTGGTGTTAAAGCTAGCGGTGCAGAAGGGGTTGGACTTTTTAGAACTGAGTTTTTGTTTATGGATACGCAATCGATGCCTTCCCTCGAAATCCAAATAAAACATTACGAAGAAGTTTTTAATAGTATTCAGCCTGTGATAGTGAGAACCTTAGATATCGGTGGTGACAAAAGTCTACCTTACTTAAAGCAAGATAAGGAAGATAATCCGTTTTTAGGACACCGGGCGATTCGTTTATGCTTTGAACACTTAGACCTCTTCAAAACGCAGCTCAAAGCTTTACTCATTGCTGCTAAGGATCAAAAAGATGTTCGCGTTATGATTCCAATGATTGCACGTGTCGATGAAGTTATACGTACGAAAGCAATACTTGATGATGTCTTACAAGAACTAGATGAAGCCTCAACAAAATATCAAAAAAATATTAAGCTAGGGATCATGATTGAAATTCCTAGTGCCGCGTTAAATATCCCAACTTTAGCAAAACACATTGATTTTATCTCAATTGGTAGTAATGATTTGATTCAATATTTATATGCCGCAGACCGTATGAATCC
>SKGE01000091.1 GCA_007117625.1 Candidatus Izemoplasma sp.
AATATTTTTTTGTAACGTTCGGATACTTTGTAGCAATCTTAATCAGCTTGTTGGGATTATCTAACACTTGATCTTTTAAACCAGCAATCGAGAATTTACACTCTCCAAAGCCAAGATCCATCAGTTCATAAATTTCGGAATCTTTTTCAAGTAAGTTGTCACTGCCGATAATTCCAAGGTCGGCAACACCATTCTCTACATAAGTAATTACATCGACAGATTTAACCAATAAATACCGAATAGCTTCTTGATCAATAAACACCAATTTCCGAGATTTAGGAGAGATTACTTCTGCGAGTCCTATCGAATTTAGTAAGTCAATAGCACTAGACCCAATGCGACCTTTTGGAATGGCAATAGTTAGTTTTGAGGACATATTAGATCACCGCCTTTAAAATATCGTTTAGTGCGAATGAAAAACCAATCGCTGGGACGGACTTTTCGTATCCCATCTTTTTAGTATCATAACGTCCACCATTCAAAACAGCTTGCGGTATGTTCATTAGATAGCCTTTAAAGAATATACCGTTATAATAATCAAATTGACCGAGTAAACTTAAATCAAAAGTACAGTTTACACAACTAAGTTCTTTTTCGAGTGCATTCAGTTCATCTAAGGCATAGACGATTTCATCTGGCAAGTCTAAATTTTGAAGTTTTTCACGAATCAAATTCGTTTTCCCTTGTAAATCAAAAATTCGTTTAACAATGTCTTTATCCGGATGGTTTCTTAGATTTGATGCGATAAACTGATTTAAACCATAACGATTTTTCTTGTAAAGTAACGTCTTGAATATTTTTAGTTCATCGTCGCTTAAGTTCAATCGCTTGATGAGTATATTTAAAAATCCAGCATGGCTTATCTCTAAAAAGAAATCTAGTTGGAAGGTGTTAAAAATCTCTAAAATTAAGCCAATCGTTTCATGATCACTTTTCTGTGAATCATCGCCTAAATATTCAATCCCGAACTGTTTTTGTTCCTGGATATTTTCCATCGTGTTTAAAAATGTAGAAGCATTGTAAAATATTTTTAGCTTTAATCCATTGTTCCACTTTGGAATGAGTTCTTTAATAATACTTGTGGTAATATCGGGTCTTAATATTCGAACTGCGCCATCGGTATCGATTATTTTCACCATGGATTGGGGCTTGATACGCTGGTTTATTTTGGTAAAACGATCATAATTTTCAAGGTGATCAGGCTCAATTAACTGATAACCTTTTTCAGTAACAATAGTTTCTAGTTGCTTAGATATTTGATACCTTTTTTGGTGATAGTTTAAAGCATCGTTTAGCGTTAAAAATGTCATGGGTATCCTCTCCTTTAAAATAAAAAAACTGGATAGAATTATATCTATCCAGTGAAAAGCTTATTGGGTTAGATACAAGTCTATTATATAAACGACAAATAGGCTTGTATCTTTCGAACAATGAATTGTTCTTAGATCAAACCTCGGTTTATATAATGATGAACTTGTACAAAATGGTTTCTTCTCATAGTCAAACCTCTTCAATAACTTTTCAATTAGTTTAGCACTAGAAAAAACTAAAAACAAGGGAAATGTTCTAAAAAAGCAATGAAAGGGTTTTACTGATAAATATTGATATTATAGTTTTTGTGGTATGATTAATGTAGAAAGTTACATAGAGTTGATAAGAATAAATTCTATGCCAAGGGGGAAAATGATGAATATTAAATATAATGAAGATTTAATTCCCTATTTGTATGAAGGTGTTTATGTGGTTGATACAAAAAGAAAGATAATTTTTTGGAACAGCGGTAGCGAGCGTATTACTGGATATAAACAAAATGAAGTTGTAAACAGCTTTTGCTACAACAACATTTTGCAACATGTTGATCAAAACGGTAAGCAGTTATGCTTAGCGGGATGCCCACTTCAGAAAACCCTTGAAGATGGTGTTATGAATGAAGCCCATGTCTTTTTAAGACATAAAGAAGGGTATCGCGTTCCTGTTATGGTTAAAACGCTACCTATTTACGATTCTAATGATAAAATTGTGGCAGCGATTGAAGTATTTACCGATGAAAGATTTCAAAAGCAAATATATGAAGAGAATGTTCAGCTAAGAGACGAGTTGCGTACTGATGCCTTGACTAAAGTTGCAAACCGAAAGTTTTTTGATTTTCAAATCGAGCAGCGTCTAGAAGAAGCAAGAATGTTTTCAAATACTTTCGGGGTTCTTGTAATTGATATTGATCATTTTAAAAAGGTTAATGATACATACGGACATTTAGTGGGTGATGAAGTTTTAAAAATAGTCGCACAAACGCTTGCTTCAAACGTAGATAAGATGGATTTAGTCAGTAGATGGGGCGGTGAAGAGTTCACGTTAATTATTCATTCAGTTAACAAAGAGGATTTGTTTAAAGTTGCTGAAAGATTACGCCTTACTGTATCAGCCTCCAGCTATACACCTGAAAATGGAGAAAATATTCACGTTACGGTATCGATTGGTGGTAGCATATTACGAGAATCAGATACTGCTAAAACACTTTTGAAAAGAGCAGATGACAACATGTATTTTTCCAAACATAATGGAAGAAATCAATCAAAAATAGATTGATTTCTTTTTTTTAGAATGACTAATCAGTTTGGGAGATATCTCAATCATCATACTTTCTAGGATCATCCTCTATTACATCAAGTTTATCCATAGCTTCTTTATCTAAGTTGAAATCAAGCTTTGTATTGACTTCAATGTGGTGTTTTGTTTTCGCTTTAGGAATCGGAGCAATACCTTTTTGTATGATATATTTTAGAGCAATCTGAGACGGTTCAACGCGGTACTGCTTTGCAATCTCTAAAACCTCGTTATTTTCGAGTAAGAAGCCTTTCGCTAGAGGTGAAAAAGCTTGAATTTGAATATTTTTATCCTGGCAGTACGTAACAAGTTCATCTTGTCTATGCCCGATAAAATAAGAGATCTGTTGAATGTGCGGTGTGATTGTACAGTGTTTGAGAATATTTTCTATATCTTTGATTTTAAACTGCGATACACCTATAGCTTTAACACGGCCTTCATTATAGAGTTCTTCGAGCACCTTATAAACTTCGACATTACCTTCATCGTAATCACCATCTAAATCATGGAATGGTCCGGGGGCATTAATAATGTATGCATCGATGTATTCTAACCCTAGGTTTTTCAGGGATTTTTCAAACATTCGCAAAGCCCCTGCTTTGTTTTTGATGTGTGGTGGTAGTTTAGCAGTGATAAATATTTCTTCCCTAGGTATCTTTGAATCTAAAATAGCTTCTTTGATACTTGTTTCATTTTGATAGATAATT
>SKGE01000020.1 GCA_007117625.1 Candidatus Izemoplasma sp.
TGCTTATAGGAGTTTATTATGGCTAATAATCGTTACCATTTATTTGGTATAGGTTTATTTGCAGTGACCCGCACTAGAGTATTAATGTTACTTTTGTTTTTACTCTTTGCGGGAAGCTCTATAGGCTTTGCCATATGGGATAATACAGACACGACATTTGATGACAATATTATCATAATCGGCGATTACGCCGAGCTTTCTGTCGTTAAAGTGACTGAGAACCCTGGTAATGATTTAAGGTTGGTACCTTTTGGAGCTTTTAAAGGACAAGGCGACATTGATCATTTTATTTATGAGTATGTAGTTTTGTTTAATCAAGAAGGCATTTTAGAAATATCAGCGATTGATGTACGAATCAATGGCGCGGTAGGGCTTGCGAACTTGGTTCGTTTTTCTTATGCGCTTCATCATGGTGCTGAATTTTTAGAGGCAGACCAATTTTCAATTGATTTAAGTTATGATAATGAATATTATAACGAAGAATTAAATGTTTTTATTGTTCCAATTTACGTTAAAATGTATCTTGTGAATACTGAGAGTATTGATAGTTATATTAGCTTATTAGAAAATGCAACAATAACTTATGAGATGACATTTATTACAAAGCGTAATGATACAGAATAGAGGTTTACGATGCATTTATCAATTTTTAGAAAAATATTAAAATGGCTTGTTGGTGTTTTTTTCATCTACTTATTTATCGCACTTTTGTTTGAAAATGTTGCGGTTTTTAATCGTTACCAACATTACATCATCGTTAGTGGTAGTATGCAGCCGACGATTGATATCGGTGATGTAGTTATCATCAATCGCCAGTTTGATATTGATACTTTAGAATCTGATACGATTATTGCTTTTAATACGGAAATCAATAGTAATGAAGTTGTTGTTGTGCATTACCTTGATTCTATTGTAGCTGTAAATGGTAATTATGAAATAAGAACACGCCCTGAAGGTACTGATGCTTTAGATGATTGGGTATTATCTGAAAATGATTTAATTGGGGTTTATCAATGGCACATACCAAGATTAGGTCGTTTCCTGTTTTTTACACAATCGACGATTGGTCGTATTGTGATAATTATTGATGTTATTTTGATTTATTTGATTATACGGTTTTTCTTTAAGAAAAAGCCGTCTTAAGGAGGTATTCTTCCATAGAGCGATAATCACCTTATTATCGCGTTATTGAATACTATTTCCGCTTTTAATAACAATCTATTATTTGACTTAATGCATTTAATGACTATGAGGTGAAGCAATGTCTAAAAAAACGTTCGCAACAAACAAAAGGTTACAATATTTATCGATTGAAACTTTAAAAAGCTTACTTATAGATTTAAGTATTAGCGTTCCAAGACACATCTACCGCCTAGCTTTGTCTGAAGCTTTAACAGTTTCATATCAAGAAGATTTAGATGCTTTAACTGCAAAAGATGAAAGGACCTTAGCGTTAGATGAAATTAAAAATTTAAGAAGATACAAAGCTATACCAACCTTAAGTGTCTACCAGTTACATGAAATGCGTCCACAACCTTTGCAAGATTTAGCTGTTTCGAGATTTTTTACTGTTTTTTGGGAAGTCCTCGTGAGTTATCTTTATGATAAAACCAATAATGACGCTTTTTTAGATGGCTTTTTTGAAGAGGCATTAAAAGCTTTAAAAGATGATGTCCATCCCGCGTTTCAAGATTTTCACTTAGTATTGCAAAACTTTCTAGAAGATGAAGATCAATACTGTGATGGTCTTACTGAAACTCAGTTTCGCGATACCCTTGAAAAGCTTGCGAATGCAACAGAAATTCGTGCGATTGGGAATGCTTATGGTATTGAGGTGCCTAGAACCTTAAAAAAAGAACAGTTTCGCATTATTGTAGAACATGAGCTCAAAGCAAAAAGTGCATGGAGAGACCATTACAGTGTACGTTTACAAGATGGAACCTTAAAAGATCTCCAAGAATTTGCAAAAGAGCATGGTGTTGCTTATGAAAACTACATGACAAAGCATCGTATGATTACTTATTTAACCCACCGTTTAATTGAGCAAAACCATCAAAACAAAGTTATTAGCAAGCAGGTGTCTAAAAGTAGTGATCAAGGCGATATCATTAAAATGTTGCATGCAGAACTGCGTGAGATTAAAGCGCTGCTTAAGCAACAACACACTGTGCCACAAGAAGATGCAAATAAGGAGCCATCCGAAGTTGTTTCAAACGCGTCAAAACAAAAGTATAACCGTTTAATGATTTTAGATGTCTTTGCAGGGATAGTATTACTCTTTTTAGTTTTTGGAATATTTACATATGTAGGCCGTGATTTAGCGTTTGTCGATAATATTAATAGTTTCTTTAATCGTCTTTCTTATCGCGGTTATGGTGTGATGGAGCTTTATCATAATGTGATTGGTTTTATTGTTTATGGAGAGCAATAAAAAAAAGCGCAAACGCGCTTATCGTTTATAAATGGTGCCGCTAGCTGGATTTGAACCAGCAACCTCTTCCTTACCATGGAATTGCTCTACCGTTGGAGCTATAGCGGCGAAAATTACTCAATCATTTTATCATAAAACCCCTTTTGTGAAAAGGGGTTTTATCTTTTTTTTATAGTAATACGAAAATTTTGTCTTCTTCTACTTTAACGACATATGTCTGAGCCTCTTTTGTCGGCATTTTCATAATCCAAAGTTTTGCTTTTTGGATGATTTTTCCAGTTTCTACATCGACTTGAGCACCATGTTTTTTACACGTGACGATGCCTTCATCGAATCTGCCTTCGAAAAGCGATGCTTTCATGTGCGGACATCGGTCACTCATTGCATAAACCGAATCACGATAGTAAGTTAATAAGACCGGCTTATTATCAACCGTTACCCTTAATTTTTGCTTGGCTTTTAAATCCTTTAAATCAGCGACATACTCAAATGCCATCAAATCCCTCCCAATTACTTATAGGTCTATTATATCACGATACTTCTTGCAAATACGACCTATTTTGATAAAATAGATATACATCTTAAATTTAGAGAGGAGTTAATCATGTTTAAATTAACTATTAATAATGAAACCAAAACGTATAAATCTAAAGTGTGTTTACTCGATTTAATCGACGATCCAAATCAGCAATATTTCCTTGCACTCGTCAACAATCGTTTGAGAGAGTTAACCTATGAAGTCGATTATGATGCAATAATTGAGTTTTTAGATACAACAAACCATGAAGCGATTTTTACGTATGAAGCCAGTATCAGATACTTATTGAGCATGGCTTTTCATAACTTATACCCAGACTATAAGTTTAAATTTAACTACAGTATTTCTAGAACAACATTTTGTCATGTCTTCAATGTAGAGGATTCACGCAGTATCCGTGATATAACAGAGAATCTATATAAAGAAATGCAGCGCCTTGTTTCACTAGATATTCCAATCCGGCGTACTGAAATGAAAAACGAAGATGCGATTAAGTTTTACGAAAAACATGGGTATGAAGATAAAATAGATATCATCAGCTATCGTCCAGAAGACACCGTTCACTTTTATGAATGTGACGGATACATGAACTACATGTACAACCTTATGGTTCCTTCAACAGGATACATTCAACTTTTTGACCTTAAGGTATATCCACCAGGATTCTTGATTCAGTACCCACGCGCTGAGGCCGGTGGTAAAATACCTAAGTTCGAGGATGCCCCCATTTATGGAAGAACCTTAAGAGATGCTAATCGTTGGGCTGAACGCATTGATGCAAATACCATTGCAAAAATGAATGAACACGCTGCATCAAAAGCGATGGTTGAGTTTGTGCATATGAATGAATCCAAACACAATCAAATGATTGCTGAGATTGGTAGACAAATCACGCGTAATATTGATGATGTTAGACTGATTGCTATCGCAGGACCATCATCAAGTGGAAAAACCACGTTCTCAACACGCTTACGAATCGAACTGATGAGTTTAGGCTTAAAGCCTGTGATGATTTCTTTGGATGACTACTATTTAGATCGCGATCAGATTAAACCCGATGAAAACGGTAAAATTGACTTAGAGCACGTTAACACGTTAGATATCGAGCTTTTTAATAAAAACATGCTAGATTTAATTGAAGGTCGTGAGGTTGAAGTACCAATCTTTGATTTTATGGTCAAGAAACGTTCAGGCTACAAAAAACTTAAAATTTCAGAGAAAAACCCAATTATTATTGAAGGGATTCACGCTTTAAATGAAACGCTGACCTCATTAATTCCAAAACATCAAAAATACAAGATATTTATAAGTCCCCAACTTCAGATTAACATTGACCACCACAATCCGATAAGTATAACAAACTTAAGACTCTTGCGCAGGATTGTCCGTGATCGTAAGTTCCGCAACTCTCCTGCCAATAAAACAATCTCAATGTGGCCAAGTGTCCGTAATGGAGAGTTCAAGTGGATTTATCCGCACCAAGAAGGTGCCGATTATATCTTCAATAGTGGCTTAGCTTATGAACTATGTGTGATGAAAAAATATGCGCTTGATACGCTTATGGAAATACCAAGAGATAATGAACACTTCATCACTGCCAACCGATTAATCAAGTTTTTAAAGTACTTCCAAGATATTCCAGATAGTGTCGTACCATGTAATTCCTTGTTAAGAGAATTTATAGGTGGAAGCTGTTTTGACGTTTAAAAAAGACCAACTAAGGTCTTTTTTTTGCGCTAAAAACTAGTATTCCATCAGTAGAAGCTTCAGGATTATAGAAGAAACCTTCTGCTGAAAAAGCTTTTAATGATTCTAATGTTTCAGCTTTATTAAGTGCTATATATCTCGTCATCAAGCCTCTTAGCTTTTTAGCAAGCATTGCGTGTGCACCTTTAAACTTAATAGTGATAACCTGTAAGGATTTGTCGAGTGCATCACTATACTCTTTTGAAGCTAGGTTGATAACGCGTGTGTCTTTCAAGTGATCTTTGATAGGTTTTTTCCAATAGTTAGAGAGTTTTTGATTGTTATAGGTGAGTTCCATCGGTAAACGATACATTCCAATTGTGTCGTTTGGGCGAACTAGTCCATATAATCCACTGATGATATACAAGCAATCATTTAAAAAGGCTTGGCTTGAACGATCTAAACTTTTGTAATCTAGCGCTTTAAACTGTGTCCCTGTATAACTCAAACCAGCTTTATGAACTTCTTCAAAGTTTTGATAGCGCTCATAATTTGTTTGCAACAACGCATCGCTCAGAGATAAATATGTTTTAAGTTTAATTAGACTCATATTTTGAAGATACTTTAATAATACTTGTTTGTTTTTATGAAATAATGGATGATTATGATCATCAGTTTTAGCTGCTTGCATCGTTTTTGAGGGTGAAATTAATACTTTCATGATATGCTTCCTTTCATAAAACAAGTACACATCGTGTACTTATTTAAAATATTTAAGGTATTCGCCATAGCCTTCTTTTTCCAAGTCTTTAACTGGAATAAACCGTAAAGCCGCAGAATTAATACAGTATCTCAGTCCACCTTCGGATGGTATACCATCCTCAAAGACATGTCCTAAGTGTGAGTCTGCTTCCTTACTTCGAACTTCAGTTCGGCGCATCCCATAACGACTATCAAACTTCTCATTTAACTCCGATAATGGTTTTGTGAAACTTGGCCAGCCGCATCCTGCGTCGTATTGCTCATTGGTAGTAAAGAGTGCCTCACCACTTACAACATCTACATACAACCCTGCTTCTTTATTGTTATAATATTCATTTTCATAGGGTGGTTCTGTCCCATCTTCTTGGGTCACATGATATTGCATTGATGTTAATCGTTGCTTCAATGTTTTCTTATCATTACTCATTGTATCACCTCACCCATATCATAGCATACATAGGTGGACTACATGCACATCATGCTTCGCGTTTATTTCTATTAAACTCCTTAGGTAATGGGATTAACATACGTGTTGTACTTTGATAATCAACGTATTCAGGACGTCGTTTTATTTGGCGTTGTTCCATAAGTGGAACACTGATAAAGACAAATAGTAATATCATTACAATAGGTCCAAATGACCAGCGAATATCTTGAGTGATCGATACGCTCATGACAAACAATCCAACCCAAAACATAATTTCACCAAAATAGTTTGGATGCCTTGAATACTTCCAAAGACCCGTATTTATAACTTTGTTTGGCGTCGTAACTAAGTGTTGGTGCATTTGTCTGTCGCTGATTGTTTGCAACATTGTTGCGGCGATCGAGATAAAGAAACCAAAAATTACAAATAATGTGACTTCGCTTGATGATTGTAATGCGAAATAGACCGGCGTTAACGCTGCTAAGACAACATAGGTAGGCATTAAGTGAATACCAAAGAAGTTTACTAAAGGCCAAAGCTTCTTTGCTTTACTTAGGTAATGGTCATACCGCCAATCTTGTACACTTAAATCTTTAAACGTTAATACCCAGTTTCTTGTTAAGCGAATACCCCAAAAATAAATCGCAAACACAAATAGAATACTTACTGCATTGATCGTGTCTACAAACACTAAAATGATAACCATCGGCGCAACGCTCCAATAAGCGTCATATATCGATGAATTTTTAAACACCGTGCTCATGATAAAGATGAAAAACGTCGCAAAAGTACTGGTAATGAAAACATCAAGTAACATATGATTGGTACTGATTGTATTAAATACTAGAAACGATAAAATTATCGTAGCCAGATAGATCGTTAATATTAAAAATAAACTCTTCTGTTTGTTCATAGGTTCCTCCTAATCTGAGCGCAACGCTTCGACTGGTTTTTTTCTTGATGCGATGTTGGCAGGAATTAGTCCTGATATATAGGTAAGTGTTATACTTACGATGACTAAAATACCTGCGGTGATAAAGTTTAAACGTGCAATTTGATTGACTTCTTGAATGATTCTACTGACTAGCAAGTTAATTGGAAATGAGAGCGCATAAGCAAATGCGACACCCATCACACCTGCGGTAAATCCAACGATAATTGTTTCTGCATTGAAGACTCGATAGATATCCTTTTTTCTAGCCCCTAAGCTACGCAAGATACCAATTTCTTTGGTTCGTTCCAAAACGGAAATATAGGTTATAATTCCAATCATTATTGAGGATACAATGAGTGAAATGGCCGAAAAAGCAACCAAAACAATCGTAACGGTACTGACGAGACCGCCAATCGTATCAGTAATCGTTTCTGCTAGATCTGTATAAATGATTTGTTCTTCTCTAGGCAACCCGCGATTGAAGTCATCGAGATACGCTTTAACAGCATTTTTACTGTCGAAATCTCTTGGATAAATCAATATTTGTGTCGGAGTGTCAACTGCACCAAAATTACGCATCAATGACATTTTTACAGTCTCTGTGACGGGTTGTCGATTTAAGACATTATAGTTGACTTGTGATTGCAGTATAGCTATTTCTGATGTGCGGGCGTGATCAAGTACTATATCTGTAAGTTCAGGTAAATGCTTTAAGCCAGAACCAACAATCCCAATTTCTGTTTCAGGATTAATCCTAGCAATCCCAGCAATTTGTAAAGTGATTGCAGCTTCTGAGTAGTATAAATTTTCTGAGGTATCTGCAACACTAAAAACACCTTCGATATCATCAAAAATATAATAATCATCATTGAGTAGTAGCTTTAGTTCAATCCCAATCAAATCTTCAAACTGAAACGTATCAAAACTCATATCTAGACCTAAAGCAGTTAGGATTCTTTCGTCTAGTCGATTAAACTCATCAACAACTAGCACTAAATCATATGGGGATTCAGGAATCTCGCCATACAACATATCATAGGTAGCTTCAAAATATTCCATATTGTTTAGCAACTCACCAAAACGTGCTTGCGAGCGATTAAAGGTTGAGTACTCTCCAAAAACATTATTAACGATGATGTTCATTGCAACGGCTTTTACAAATGATATTTCGTGAAAATGATCTGGATTGATACTTTTAACATGGTTGATATAGCTATCGGTAAAGACATTGGTATGGTCAATGTTTTGTGCACGTTCATCAAAGGCATAGACTTCTGTAGCATCCGGAAATCTTTCAATGCCTAAATCTATTTCTTGTTCAGGACTAAAGGGGTTATGTTGATTGATGTTAATCGTTCTAGGAATTTGACTAATGACAATCGGATATTCTGACAGTGTGGTCGTTTCTAAAGTGTCAATTTCTGCGTTCAAACCTCGTGATAGCGCTAGAACTAACGCAACCCCAATAATACCAATACTTCCTGCAAAAGCGGTAATCAACGTTCTTAGCTTTTTTGTTTTCAAATTGTTAAACGATAACTTTAAAGCTTGATTAAATGACATTGAGGTTCTCGTTTCGCGGTAGTTCCGAGTAATCTTATCTTCTGTCTCAATATTTTTCCGATCACGAACAATATGCCCATCTAATAACTCAACGATACGCGTCGAATATACTTCAGCAAGCTCTTTATTATGCGTTACCATAATAACGAGTTTATCCTTAGATATTTCTTTGATGAGTTCCATAATTTGAACAGAACTTTTTGAATCGAGTGCACCCGTTGGTTCATCCGCCAAAATAATATCTGGATCGTTAGCCAGCGCTCTTGCAATTGCAACGCGTTGCATTTGCCCACCCGAAAGCTGATTAGGACGTTTATGCATATGTTGTTCTAAGCCAACACGTCGCAACAGTTCTGTTGCCTTTTGTCGTCGATCTGTTGGATTCATCCCACAAATTGTCATGCCAAGTTCAACATTTTCCATAACCGATATATGCATAATAAGGTTATAAGACTGAAAGATAAACCCAATCGTATGGCTTCGATAGGCATCCCAATCTTTATCTTTAAATAATTCGGTAGACTTATTGTTAATGATTAAATCACCATCATCATAACGATCTAAACCACCTATGATATTAAGCATGGTTGTTTTACCTGAACCAGATGGTCCAAGTATCGAAACGAACTCATTGCGCTCAAATTTAACACTTACGCCCTTAAGTGCTGTAAACGTAAACTCTTGTGCTGTATAAGCTTTGATGATACGTTTAAGCTCAAGCATAGTTTCACCCCAAGTATTTTTTAACTTATAACGCTTCTGTCAATACTTTATAGATATCTGGTGCTTTTTTGATAATATTGACCGGCTTTAATTTTTCATCGAGCCAAGCCAAAAGTGTTTTACCTCGATGAACTAAATCATCATGCTTATCATAGAGTGAATATTCAAATACCAATCTAACTTTCGTCACCAGTACCACCTTCGTTACTAAAGTGTATACTTCCCCAAACCGAGTCGGTTTAATATATTCACTCTCAAGCTTGATGAGTGCTTGTCTCAATCCTCTAGATTCGATCACATGAAATGGTATTTTAACTTGATCACAAAAATCCACACGACCAAGTTCGTACCACACCGCATAATTGCTGTGGTGTACAATACCCATTTGGTCCGTTTCAGCGTATCTTGGTGAAATGTTTATTTTAGATTGCATATTTTACACCTCGTTTATTTATGTCGATGAATAACAATATTGTATGGCGCTTGATAACGATTAAGCACTTGATATTTCTTAACTGTAAATGTCTTTGGATTAATACCTAATAAGAAGTTTTCTACCTCTAATGCTTCTTTTTCTCCTTCAGGATGTCCCCGATATAATGTTACGATGATTAAGCCTTCAGTCTCAATGATCTTTAAAGCAGAACTAAGTGCATTTATGGTCGATGAAGCTTGTGTTTTAATCGATTTATCGCTATTTGGTAAGTACCCTAGGTTAAACATAATGACATGAACTGGTGCTTTTATATAATTTAACATAGCTTCATGTGAATCTAAAATGATCTTAACATTCTCAACACAATGCTCTGACAAAAGCTTACGACTTGTTTCAACAGCCTTCTTTTGAATGTCAAAAGCATAGACAAGTTTAGCATATTTCGATAAAAAAAGTGCATCGTTTCCATTCCCTAATGTTGCATCAATCGCATTTCCTCCTTGTTTTAATGCGATTTTAGCAAAATAGTGTGCTTCTTCTATACAGCGATTAAAGATCAAAATCATCACGATCTTTCATTGAGTAATTAAAATAAACTCCGTACCCTATCGTTGACGCAACATGGATAAATCTAAAGAATATTAACCCATACACCACTAAATAATCAAACCCAACCACAGAGGCTTCAACCCATAAATACAATAACGCAAAAAAAGCAAGCAAAAAGAGCACGATCTCATAAGCAACCAATAATTTATACATCCGTTTAGGCCAAACAGGTGCATCAATGACACGATTGGTTAACATCGCAAAATATAAATAAGCATACATAGATAAACGCACCACAACATAGTGTGGACCAAGCAGAAAATATATCATTGAAAACTCAACGTCATAAAATTGGACTCCAAAAATTAAAATCCAAGCATAGATAAGATTGATCCATGTAAGTAATCCGATTAAACTAAACGCTAGTATTTGAGCATTTTTCGACATCGTTTTCTCTCCTTAAAAATGGTATGTATCTATTATATGCTATCTTCTAAAAAAATAATACTAGCCTTCACCGTAATTAGTGTCTTTTTTTAGGAAAATAAACATTAGTTTTGTATAATTGTCTTATACGAGGTGATGAAAGCTGTGATGAAAAAAATTATAATCGGTTTAATTGGCTTGATGATGGTTTGGGTTGTTCTAGCAGTCTTACCTAGGGCACAAGCAATCGATGGCGATAATCCATTTAGATCCCAAAGTAACAGACCTCATATAATCGCGCATGCGGGCGGCAATATGGAGTTCCCTGATAATACTTTAGAAGCCTATTATCATGCCTATAGTATCGATCCAAATATCATCATGGAAACTGATGTAAACTTAACCAAAGATGGTGTCGTTGTGTTATCGCATGACCGCACATTCGATCGTAAAACATCTCTTATTAATGCACCAGTTCATGACATCGAATACCAATATCTCATCGATGAGAAAATTAATTTTGGTTATGAGAATATCATCGATGGTCCAAATGGGTTCAACGTTGATGGGACTTTGATCCCATATGTTAATTATCGTGGTGAAACAGTAACGCCTTTGGATGTTACATATCCTGAGGGTATATCACCTAGAGATGATAGTATCTTTTTAGCAACAAGGTTAGAAGAGCTTATTATTGCTTTTCCAAATAATTACATGATCGTTGAACTCAAGCAATATGGCGAGATAGGAGATGCTCTTTTTGATGCGGTGATTGAACTTTTTGATCGCTTAGATGATGATTATAACACTTATCAACGCATTATCCTTGCATCATTTCATGAACAACAGTTTGAAAACTTTAAAGCCTTACAAAACTCTACCCATCCACAACTTCTTTACTCTCCTCAAGAAACAAGTTTGCGTCAGTTTTATATCCTTCAGTTATTACGTTTATCCGTCTTTTACCGTGATAGACCTGCCGCTTTCCAAGTTCCGATGGCTCAAGGGTCAGTCGATTTAACAACAAATTTGTTCGTCGCTTCCGCAAGACGCCATAATATAGCCGTACATTATTGGACAATTAACGATGAAGATGAGATGCGTAAATTGATTGAGCTTGGGGTGGATGGGATAATGACAGACCGCCCGACTCTATTAAAGTCCTTGCTCGATGAATACTTTCCAGAATCTTAAAAAACCGCTAATTAGCGGTTTTTATTTTCATCGTTAATCTAACTGGGCAGTGATCACTGCCATATATATCTGTCAAGATTTCGCTGTCTATAATTTTTTCTTTCAGTGACTTAGAAACCACAAAATAATCAATCCGCCACCCCGCATTGTTCTTTCTAGCATTGAACATATAACTCCACCAAGAATACTCTACCTTTTCTGGATATAGCGCTCTATACGAATCGATAAACCCTGCCTCTAAAAGCTTTGAAAACTTAGCTCTTTCTTCATCGGTAAACCCTGCATTTCGGCGATTCGTACTTGGATTTTTTAGATCTATTTCTTGATGTGCCACATTTAAATCACCACATAATATAACCGGCTTAAGAGTATCAAGTTTTTGAAGATACGATCTAAAACGATCTTCAAACGCCATTCGGTAATCGAGTCTTAAAAGTTCGCGTTTACTATTTGGCACATATACATTCACTAAAAAGAAGCTCTCATACTCTAATGTAATGATGCGTCCTTCTTCAGTGTAAAATGCTCCCTCAATACCATAACTAACCTGTAGTGGTTGATGTTTGGTTAAAACAAGTGTTCCTGAATACCCTGCACGTTCAGCACTATTCCAGTACTGATGGTAGCCTGAAAACTCAAAATCAGCTTGGTCCTTGTTCATTTTGATTTCTTGTAAAGCGATAAAGTCAGCATCTTGTTCGATCAAAAAATCCATAAACCCTTTTTTCATTGCTGCTCTAAGACCATTTACATTCCATGATATGAATCGCATTCCATCACCCTCTCAAAATCTTTATCAAACATATCATAACACACTTTATACACACCTTACTAAAAGTTGTTTTTTTATGGTTTAAAAGATATAATTATTAATATAACATGTATTCACAATATTGGAGGCCTACAATGAAACCTAAAGTTACGGTTCAATCGGTAATGCTCCAGGCAATTGAAAAAGCGCGTGAAACAATGAATAATGATTTAGGAGGACCGTTTGGTGCTGCGGTAATTGATGAACATGGTGAACTAATCGCAGTGACGTCTAACTCAGTGTTAAACGACCATGATCCGACAGCTCATGCAGAGATGAATGCGATCCGTGAAGCCAGCAAAAAACGTGGTTCTCACGATTTATCAGGATGTACACTCGTTACCACTGCTTACCCATGTCCGATGTGTTTAGGCGGTATTATATGGGCAAACATTACGACTGTAATTTATGGATGTCGCCCTAAAGATGCTGAAAGCATTGGGTTTAGGGATGATTTCATTTATGATTTCATCAAAAAAGACTGTGATGATCCAAATGTATTGCAGCTTAGTGAAGATTTTAGAGACCGTTGTCTTAAACTATTCGACGAGTATAAAAAGAAAAATAAAACTATTTATTAAAACAGCCTATTTCACTAAAATGTAGTGAAATAGGCTGTTTTTTATTTATCCCCCATAGTCATCGCCATGACAGCTTTCGCTGTATGCAAACGATTTTCTGCTTCTTGATAGACAATGGATTGTGGTCCGTCAATGACAACATTTTCAACTTCGTTTTCACGGTCTGCAGGTAATGCATGCATATAACATGCATTTGGAGACGCAAGTTTCATAAGTTCTTCTGTACATTTCCAATGGCGATTCGCAGTTAAGGTATCATCGATTACATCAGAAGACTGATTGCTAACCCAGCTTCCCCAATTTTTTGGAATGACAATGTCAGCATCTTTAAACGCAGTTTCAATGTCATGTGTGATTGTTAGTGAACCACCGTTTTGCTTAGCATTTTCACGTGCCTTTTCTATAACCCAATCCGGTAGCTCATACCCTTTTGGATAAGCAAGCGTTACATCCATACCGTATCTTGGGAACAGTAAGATTTGTGTTACGGGGACACTTATAGGTTTTTTATGACTTTCTGCATAAGCCCAAATCACTGAGACTTTTAGATTTTCTGTTTCACCTTTTACTTCTTGAATAGTCATCAAGTCAGCCAATCCTTGCATCGGATGATATAGATCACATTGCAAGTTCATCACGGGAACAGTTGCATGGGTTGTCATTTCTCTTAAATATCTGTTTCCTATACCCCAAAAGCAATTTCTTGCGGCAATACCATGCCCATAGCTTGATAAAATAACAGCTGTATCTTTAGCACTTTCACCATGGGAAATTTGCATCGTAGACGTATCTAGAAATGTTCCATGTCCACCGAGATGAGCAATGCCGGCTTCCATAGAATTTCTTGTTCGTGTAGACTGTTCAAAAAACATCAAAAAAGCTGTTTTATTTTTTAAATATTCTGTAGGTTGATTGTTTAGAAATTTCTTTTTTAAATCATAAGAAACTTCAAGTAAAGCATCGATTTCTTCTTTTTGCCAATCCTCTAATGTTATAAAGTGCTTCCCTTTAAATTTAGGTTTCATTGTTTTCTTCCTACTTTCTTATGTTTTAAATAATCTTTTGGTATTGCGGCATACATGGCACACGCTTTTACAAGTTCATCTTTATACGTCACTTCATTTGGTGCATGGGCTTGGTCTTCGTGACCAGGACCGAACCCGATACATGGGATATTATGTCTTCCCATAATTGAAACCGCATTGGTTGAGAAAGTCCATTTATCGACTTTCGGTTTGGTATCAAACAACTGTTGATAGGTTTGAACAACAGATTCACATACAGGATGCGATTGATCTAAAACCCAAGTTGGGAAAAAGGATTTTGTCGGATAGACCAATCCAGTGTATGAAGGTCTTTCGTAACCATACATTTCAACGGTGGCGTTGGCTTCTTTAACAGATGGTAAAGCTTCTATTTCAGCAATCGCGCTCTCATAGGTTTCACCGTCAGTCAGTCTTCGATCGATTGAAATAGAGCATCCATCAGCAACTGCGCAGCGCGATGGAGATGTGAAAAACACCTCACTGACTGTCAAAGTTCCTTTTCCTAAAAAAGCATCTTCTTTCAAACGAGTATTAAGCGCTTCAAGTTCAATTAAAATCGGTGCCATTTTAAAGATAGCATTATCGCCCCGCTCTGGGGCACTTCCATGACACGAGACCCCTTTTGTTGTGACCTTAATCTCCATTCTGCCACGGTGCCCTCGATAGATATTACAAGAGGTTGGTTCAGTAATTACGACAAAATCAGGTTTAATGTTTTGTTCTTCAATCATATACTGCCAACACAGTCCATCACAATCTTCTTCTTGAACCGTACCAGTAACTAATAAAGTATAATCATCATGTAAATCAAGCGCTTTAATAATTTTAGCAGCATAGACCATCGCAGCCATGCCACCCTCTTGATCACTTGCACCGCGTCCACCGATTTGGGTTGCATCTTCAAACCCTTGATAAGGATCAAACCGCCACTGAGACTTATCCCCGATGCCAACGGTATCGATGTGTGCATCCATCGCGATTAAGTGTTTTCCATTGCCGATATAACCTAATATATTACCCATTGGATCAATCTCAACACGATCAAACCCAATGTCTTCCATTTCCCTTTTAATGCGATTAATAACTTTTTCTTCATCACAACTCTCGCTTGGTATGGCAATCATATCTCTTAAAAAACGAGTCATATCCTTTTCATACTGCTTCGCAAGTTCTAATATTTTTTTATGCATCAAGCTTTTGCCCCCTACGTTTTTTAATTAAATCATTGTAAACGAAAACTTTTTGGTACTCTTTTTCCCAAAATGCTGGATTTTGCATCGCATCAAGATAGGATTTCTCATAATCAAATTTAAGCCAATCCGCTTCTTTTTGCTTAAATAAATAATTTTTATCTTTTAAGCTTCTTACATCTTTTATATGATTTGTATCAATATCAATAAATATGTCTTTAAACCACCGTCTTAGAACGAAGTCTTCGGTCTCTAAATAACGCTTCTCTAAATCTTCTAAAACACTGTCATATCGGTCAAAACCATCTGTTGCAACAGTGACAACATTATCATGTGGCCCTAGTTTTAAATACTTCGCCATTTTAATTGCGCCTAAAATATTACCAATTCCTGAAACGCCAAAACAGTCTCTCAAATACTCAAACTGTTTTTTTGACAAAGCAAGCTCTTGGAATATTTTTTCGCCGTCGCGAAAAATCTTAAGTCCCCGCACCGCATCATCATCTTTTACTAAGGCAATAAAATCTGTCGTAAGAATATTGTGAATTAAGGTACACATTTTATCGCCGATGCCTTCAATGCGATGTTGTCCACGACCACCATCCATCAAAGTCGAGCATTCATACGGCTCTAGTGCAACGACTTTACTTTCTGGAAAAACTGTTTTTATATGATCTCCAGCCGCTAAAGTCCCTGCGCTACCTGGCGCTGAGGCAAAACATGCAATCCGTTCATTACCAACACCCTTTACCGCTTCTACGGCACTATGGCCTGTAACATGGCGATGAAAGCGATAGTTTGGAAATAGCTCAAACTGTGCGAGTGCATGATAGTTATCATTTTTCTTTAGCTCAAAGGTGCGCTCCAAAGTTAATATAACATCACTTTCTGTACCAGGGGTTAAATCAAGTTTAGCACCGTATTGTTGAATTCTTTGGTAGCGTTCTTTACTCATATTATCAGGCATAATGACAATTGAATCAAACTTCATTAAGTTACATATGTATGAAACTCCAATACCAAAGTTTCCTGTTGAAGGCCCTAACATCGTATGATGTCCTGGAATGATTTTACCATCGACACAGCCTTCGATTAATGTTGCATACGCAGGTCCAACTTTATGAGAGCCTGAGGGAAAATCTTTTCCTAATAAAACAACAATATTTGCTTCTACGCCTGTCAATGATTTTGGTAAAACAACTTTATTGATTTCTCCATTTTGTTTGCGCCACGTTATATTAAAAAGATTAAACGGGTCAAACTCATCTTTTAATGCTACATGAGCTTTTTGTTTTAGGTGCTCATCTAAGATGTTTGGATTTAACATCTCATCATAGGTTGGACCCATTGGTATTTTAACTGTCATTCATCTCATCCTTTATCTCAAGATAGTTTTCTAAGGCTTTTAAATCAGCTTTTACAACATCCTTGTTTGGTACCGATTTTAAAGCATTATCGATATCCTTTAACCCATTTCCTGTGTTAATGAATACAATTGACTCATGATGGTTTATAAGGTTCTTTTGTACTGCATCTTTTAATCCCGCATAACCTGCAGCAGACGCAGGTTCAGCAAAAATTCCTTCATAGTTACCTAATGTTTTCATCGCTTTAAGGATTGCTTCATCAGAAACTTTCACCATCGTACCTTTTGACTTTTTAACAGCTTCTAGAGCTTTAATTGGGTTTCTTGGAATGCCAACAGCAATACTGTCAGCAAGTGTGTTTTCATCTGCTTCTTTAATGTCATGGTTCGTGTGAAACGATTGATATATGGGTGCACACCCTTCTGATTGTACGCCGAGTAATTTAGGTATATTATTGATCAAACCAAGTTTATAAAAATCGTAAAAACCTTTATAAAGACCTGCAATTGTACATCCATCACCCACTGAAACAACTACCCAATCAGGAGCTTCAAAGTCTAGCTGTTCTATTATCTCATAGGCAACCGTCTTCTTACCCTCGACCATATGTGGATTCACCGCAGCATTGCGATTGTACCAATGGTACTTATCAATGGCTTGTTTTGAAAGGTTATAGGCAGCTTTATAATCTCCATCCACACGGACAAGTTGTGCACCATACATTAGCAGTTGAGCTGTTTTTCCAAGTGGAGCTCGTTTTGGTACAAAAATAACGGTTTTCAAGCCTAACTTAGCTGCATTTCCAGCGAGTGAGGTTGCGGCATTGCCAGTTGACGCACAAGCAATTGTATCTTTTCCTAACTGATAAGCTTTTACGACTGCGACAAATGAAGCTCGATCTTTTAATGAACCTGTTGGTTGCATCCCCTCATCTTTGATGTGTAAGCTTTTTACCGCTAGCTGTTTTGTTAAGTTATTCGCAAACATTAAAGGTGTCCAACCGACCGACAGGGTATTTAATATCTCATCAGCTTTAATACTTATCAAGTCCTTATATCTCCATATATTGAAAGTTTTGTGTTCAGTAAAGAATGACTTTGTTATTGTTTTCTTCAAATATTTGTAGTCATACACAACATCTAATATTCCTTTGTCTTTACACTTAGGACAAGTATTAGACTGATTGAGATCGACTTTTTGATTACATGATACGCACAAACCATATTTTATATGCTTCATGAGGCTTCAGCCTCTATCGGAATATGTTTAAAGGTTTCGACATCAAACAAACCACAATCAGTAAGCTTAAGTGCAGGAATAACTGGGAGTGATAAAAAGGCTAGTGAGATAAACGGATCATCAATGGCATCATTTAATCCCATTTGATTGGCTTTTTGTGTCATTGAGAGTAGTTTTGAAGAAACTGTTTTGACATCACTCGTTGTCATGATACCAGCAATTTCTAGCTGCAAAGCCTCAACAACTTGATCATGTTCAACCAAAACAATGCCTCCTTGATACTTAACAACTGCATCTAATGCAACTTCCATCGAACGATCATTGTCTCCAATGATGATAATATTGTGTGAATCATGAGCAATAGTCATTGCAATCGCACCATTCTTAAGACCATAGCCCTCGACTAAACCTAAGCCATAATTACCCGTTTTTTTATGACGTTCAATCACAGCTAACTTCATTAAATTATCATCAGAGGTTTGTTTATAGTACCCATTTTCAACCGTCACATTTAGGACTTTTTTCTCAGTAGTGATATTATTTTTAACCAATCCAATAACATTTACCTTATCGCTTTTTAAAGGCAGTCTAAAATCAATTTTCTCACGATCAATATGCACGGTATCAATCACATATTTGTCTTTAACTTGTTTACTTTTAAACGTGGTTACTTGATTTTTTGCAACACATTTTCCATCTTTATAAACAAGTCTTGGTTGAATATCTTCTAGGGTTTCAAAAACGATAAAATCGGCGCGGTACCCAATGCCAATCGCTCCTAGTTTTTTTAAGCGATAGCATTCCGCTGCGTTTATGGTTGCCATCCGAATCGCTTGAACCGGATCAACACCTTCGGCAATCGCTAGATTAACATTAAAGTTAATATGACCTTCTTTTTCGATATCTTCTGGATGTTTGTCATCTGTGCAAAAAAGCAAGCGACGATAGTTTTCTTTAGTAACGCCTTTTAGAAGTGTTTTTACGTTACGTGTTGCTGAGCCTTCTCGTAAATGGACATACATCCCACGCTTTAATCTTTCTAACATACTTTCTACTTTCGTACATTCGTGATCGGTTTCAACGCCTGCAGCGATGTAAGCGTTGAGATCATGTCCCAAAATATCTGGCGCATGTCCATCAATTGGATAGCGTTGCATGGCGTTAAGTTTTTCGTGGATGTTTTTCTCACCAGAAATAACTGCAGGATAATCCATCACTTCACCAAGACCTAAAACATTAGAATGCTTGATCAGTCTTTTGATGTCCTTTGTAGTAATCGTTGCACCAGCATTTTCAAAAGCTGTGGCCGGTACACAACTGGGAATCATAAAAAACACGTTTAACGGAATATCTTGACTCGCTTTAATCATATACTCAATCCCCTTCACTCCACTTACGTTAGCAATTTCATGAGGATCAGCAATGACTGTGGTGGTTCCTTTTGGTACAACGACCTCAGCAAACTGTGGCGGTGTCATCATCGAAGACTCAATATGTACATGCCCATCAATAAATCCAGGTGCAACATAGTCTCCATTCAAATCAATGACTTGTTTGGCTGAATAGTCTCCAAAACCAACAAAAATACCATCATGCACCGCAAGATTTATCGTTTCAATTTCTCCTGTAAAAACATTTATAAGGGATGCATTTTTAAGTAACAAATCAACAGTTTTATCCCCGCGTGCATATGGCATAAGTGATTGTTTTTTCATAGACATGCCCACTTTCTTTATAGTGTGTTTAAAAATGCTTTAATTAAATTATTCGCAGTATATTTCCGATAATCTTTGTTAGAACGCTGATCATCAATCGGTTGAATGGAAGTGCTGTAAGCCTCTAATATAGCATTGACATTTTGTTTCACCTCATCGGGCGTTTTTTCACACAATCCCTTTTCAATATCCTGTCGCCGAATTAATCTTGCGGCAACAGCATTGATTGTCATGCGTATATCTTTGATAACATTGTTTTCAACGGATGCACAGCCAACAAACGCAACCTTACTAATGGCATCCGCTCTTCTACCACCGACTTTCACAAAACAGGTTTGTGTGAAGCTGGATTTAGGAATGATGATTTCAGTGATTATTTCATTTTGCTTTAACGCTGTTTTTCTCGGACCTAATATAAGCTCTGAAACCGTCGATAAACGCGTTTCTTTTTGACTTTTAATCTCTACTTTAGCATCGAGTGCATAAAGCGCTAACAAACTATCCGCAGCGGGTGAGGCATTACCGATATTTCCGCTTAAAGTTGAAACTTTTCGGATTGCGGGGGATGCCATTTCATAGATGACCTTACGCAATATTTCAGGCGTTAATGGGTGGTGCAACAACGTTTCTAAATCGGTCATACTACCGATTTTAATAAACGCGTTTTCTTCTTTGACATACTTCAACGCCTCAAGGTTAAAGCAAAAGAGCAGCGGGGCATCAAACTTCGGTGGAAGTTCACTCCAAGCCCGGTTTTGCACCATAAGATCCGTGCCCCCAGCGATAATCTTATAAGTTGTTTCATTTAAATGCTCTAGTGCTTCTTCTAAAGTCACAGGTATACGATGTCTTACCATAATCCTTTCCCCATTTCTTTAGCACGCAAGACCGCTTTAACGATCATATTGTATCCAGTGCATCTACAAAGATTACCAGAAAGACCAACGCGAATCTCTTCATCACTTGGATTGGGATTACGGTTTAATAAGCTCTCAACAGCAATAATCATCCCAGGAATACAAATACCGCATTGAACCGCACCCTCTTTAATAAATGCTTCTTCGATGACTGCATAGCGTTTTGTTTTAGAAAACCCTTCAATCGTCATAACCTCTTGATGGTGCACATTAGCAAGTGGAAGGATGCAACTGTTTACAATATGACCATTAATCAAAACAGCACAAGCTCCACATTCACCTTCGCCACAGCCTTCTTTTGGTCCTGTATGTTTTAAATCATTACGAATCACATCTAAAAAGCGTCGACTTGGATCTGTATGAAGTTCTATGGGTTTTCCATTAAATGTAAAAGTTATTTTAGTCATTATTCATCAACTCCATTAGGTATTCAGGGGTTGCTGGAATTTTAGAAACTCTCTTATTGATAGCCATTTCGATCGCAATCGCAACCGCTGGAGCCCCACCGACGAGTGTTAGTTCACCCGCACCTTTGGCACCATATGGACCGTAGGCAAACGGATTATCAAATAGAACAGTTTCTGTTTTTGCCATATCAACTGCAGTTGGGATAACATAGTCTGTCATATTTTTTTGTAATAGTTTTCCATTGCGATGATTCATTACTTCTAAATAGCCATAAGCAACACCTTGTGCAGTCCCACCATCAGCTTGTCCTATCACGATGTTATCATCTAATGATTTTCCAACATCATATACACTCCAAATATGTTCTACACGAACTTCTAGACTTGCAGGATCAACTGATACTTCTACTACGTTGACACCCCAGGAATACGCTGGGTAAGCATCGCCATTAAAAGTTGCTTGGTCCCATTCCATATAGTCAGGCTGTTTATATGATTTATGAACTATTTGCGGTTTACCGCTTTGCCAGTTTTCATTAATTTCTTGAGCGGCTCTTGCGACTAAACCACCTACAACCATTGCCGTCCTTGATGCAACGGTTGGCCCAGAATCTGGGACAATATCAGTATCAGGGTTTGCAAAATGAATGGCTTCTAATGGAAGTTCTAAAACCTCAGCCGCTACTTTCATTAAAGTTGTTTTTGCTCCTTGACCCATATCCACAGCAGCAATTTCTAAATAGACATGGTCGGCTTCATCTTTACGGAGTTTAACTTTAGCCTTAATATGATCCGCTTCACCGCTTCCTGTAAAACCACAGCCGTGTAAAAACCAACTCATCCCGATACCTTTCATTTTTTCACTAGATTCATATAGCGCTTTCTTTTTGTGATAACCAGAAATTTGACAAGCTTTTTTAATCATCTCTGGCATTAATATTGGGTCTCTAAAGGTACCGCTTGTAGTGGTTTTGTCACCTTGTTTTGCAAGGTGTCTCAAGCGAAAATCATGGACATCTTCATTCAAGTCTTTAGCAAGATGATTGATAAACATTTCGACTGCAAAAATCATTTGTGGCGCACCAAAGCCTCGAAAAGCTCCATTTGGGACAGTATTTGTGATATACACATCACCATCAACTTGTAAATGGTTGATGGTATAAGCACTTGTTGCGGCTATCATAGCACGTGATAAGACAACACTAGATAGACCTAAAAACGCCCCACCATCGATACCAACATGACTTTTTATGGCGGTTATATTATTTTCTTCATCAATCGCAGCCTCCATGGTGATTTTTGAAGGATGACGCTTTGTAGTGACTTCCATATCTTCTTCACGTTCATAAATTAGTTTTATCGGCTTTTTTACTTTCTTTAGGGCGACTGCAAGTTGGCATCCGATTAGCGAAGGAAATTCTTCTTTACCACCAAAAGCACCACCAACTGTGGCTTGTATAATTCTTACGTCTTCAGGCTTGCATGAAAGCGTATCTATAACAGCGTTTTTCACATAGTAAGGTGCTTGGATTGAACCAATCAGTGTTACTTTCTCATCTTCAAGCGTTCCTATGAAACCCTGTGGTTCTATATAAGCTTGTTCTTGATAACCAGTTTCATATGTATACTTAATCGTCTTTTTAGCTTCTTGAAAAGCAGTTTGAGGGTCGCCTTTCGTAAAGTGGTAGTCTACTTTACTTTGCACCATATCAAAAATAGGTGTTTCTTCTTGATAGGTAATTTTAATCTTATCAAAAACAGCCTGAACCATTTCTTTAGAAGGACCAACCACCAACATAATCGGTTCTCCATAATGACTAATATTTTTCTCCGCAAAAACAGGCCAGTCCTCATAAATCATCTTGACAACATTTTTACCTGGAATATCCTGATAATCTACAATCGTAACACCTTCTGGCAAAGGCGGCAGCTCAATCGACTGAATAACGCCTTTGGCGATGGTAGACCGCACAGTTTTAGCGTAGTGAAGCCCTTCAACATGGTAATCACTAACATATTTCATCTTTCCAGATATTTTATCTTTTGCTTCAACTTTCGGCACCGATTTATTAATTGTACTCAAAATACTCACTCCTAGGGTTTCATTTCAATCGCATGTGTTGGACATTGTTCAACACATAGGCCACATTGGAAACATTTTTCTGTATTAAAAGTGATATTTTCTTCAAAGGTGATTGCGAAATATGGACAGACTTTTTCACAGAGCATACACTCGATACATTTTTCTTTGATAAGGTTTGGTGTATTCGCACTATATTTAACATTATTTTTAAGAGATGTCTTAATCACCGATTCAATTGAATCAAAACCGTATTTATCTAAAGCGGCTGGCAAATCATTTATTATTTTTTCGTATAAATGCTTTCCTTTAATAAGTGCTGCTGAAAGCATTTGAACACCGCTCGCTCCTGCTAGTAAAAATTCAATGACATCATCTGCACTAGCAATACCCCCGACACCAATCACGGTTAAATCTGGTTCAGCTTGTTTGATTTTATAGACAACCGCTAACGCTAAGTTTTTAATCACTGGGCCGCTCGTCCACACAAAGCCTTCTTCATTTCCATATAAAATTTTCCGTGTTTTGATATCTATCTTCATGGTTGGTCCTAAGGAGTTAATCGCGACAATCCCGTTTGCTCCTGCAGATTTGATGATGTTTGCAAAACCTTCAGGGTTAGGAATATGTGGACTAATTTTCATGTACACTGGCTTTTTTGTGTACTTCCTAATCGTTTTAACCGTGTCTTCAATAACGGATAAATCGGTCCCTACATAATGCGTTGAGACTTCAAAAGCATCCGCAAAGTCATTAAACATCGGAATTAGTATTTCCATATCTTCTTTTGAGTATCCAACACTAACAATGAGCGGACGATCTTTATGCTTCATGTATGCCGGTAAAAACGTATCGCGCCATCGCGCCATCGAATGTTCACTCCATAATTCACTATTCATAATAGCGTTTTTATCTCCATAAATACATGGTTTTGGAATGTTAGGATCACTCGTTGAAATCGTTTTGGTTACAATCGCTCCGCAACCTGCATCATGTAAAAACTTAAGTTTTTCATCGTCGCCATTAAGGGGTCCTGCTGCAGGCATTAAAGGATTATTTAACACTAAACCATCAAAGCTCGTTTTTAATCTCATAGCTCTTCCTCATTTCTTATCCGTTTCCATAATTTTGTTGATACATGTGAAGCTTCTTTATACTTATTCATTAAATGTTTAGAAACGGTATAGTTTGATACTTTTTCAACGCCATTAATGTATACTGATTTTGGTTTAAAACTATGCATAAGACCATACACCAAATGTCCAAATGCATTTGACGCATCAATCGGAGTCGGAGCTGCGTAAGGGACTAACATAAAGTCCGCTTGATAACCTGATTGAAGTTTTCCTAATTTTGTATTAAGTCGTTTCGATACATAAGCATACGTATTTTTGATGATGCTTAATAAATCTTCCAAACCAAAAGCGGTTGGCGATCTTTCTTTTAAATGCATGGCATAGAGGATTGTTAGGTATTCCGTGGCAATGGTTGTGGATAAGCCATCGTTTCCAAGAATGACAGGAACACCATGTTTTTTTAGCTTTAGGTAATTAGGTAATCCAACAGCATTATTCATGTTCGATGTAACGTTTAAAGCAACGACGCATTTATGTTTTTTTAGCAAAGCGATTTCTTCATCGTTCATAAACAGCCCATGCGTAATAATACTGTCTTCTGTAAGTAAGTTATGCCTTGCTAAACGATCGATGATACGCTGATTATATTTTTTTAAGGCATCTGCTTCATCAAGTTCACTTTCAGCAACATGGATGTGAATCGGTTCTTGATTAAGGACCTTTGAAACTTTTTTCAATGTTGCTTCTGATAAACTCATCGAGGCATGTAATCCAAAATGGCCGCTTACCATCGAGGTTTTATTCAAAGGTGATTTTAAGAAATTAACATTTTCTTGTATGGCTTCATCGACATTGAATCGGTCGCTCGTTTCGAAACAAAAAAGTCCACGAAGTCCAACCGTATCAATGACGCTGTTTTTTAACATCGTTAAAGATCCTGATATGTCTTTTCCGCTGGCGTGGTGGTCAATAATCGTCGTAACACCATTTTTTAAAGCATCGATTGCATGGACAATACCACTATAGTAGGTTGCTTGATTATCTAAATGTTTGTCGAGCTTCCACCACAATTGATCTAATATATCCTGAAAGTTTTTCGGATTGAAATCGGGTGACCAACCGCGTGCAAATGTTGAATATATATGTGTGTGACCGACCACAAAAGATGGTAGTAACCATTCACCCGAACCATCTTTTATTTGATATTCATCATCGACAAAATCTTCCATCTTGCCCACTGAAATAATCTTATCATCATAGATGATATAGCCGTTTTCAATATATTGCTCATAATCGTATAATCGAACATTTATGATGGCTTTCTTCACTGTATCACTCCTTAATAAACTTCCCCTGATGTTCCAAATACTCACGGTTTTTAATCACATAGTTTCCACGAACCATAGTATGGATCGTATAGCCAGATGTTTCAACCCCAATATATGGACTATAATCCGTTCCGCCATGATGCTGCTTAATGATGCTTTTAGATGGCTTAAATATCATTATATCGGCATCATGACCTACTTTAATTTGACCTTTGTTCTTAATACCAAAGATATCTGCGACGTGTTTCGTCATTTTGTTTATTACACTATCCCCCAATAAATTTCTCATAATTCCAAAACTAAACTCAATTCCACCAATACCAAGCGGTATTTCAGAAAGTTTGTTTTTGTTTTTATCACTTGTATTAAAAGCGCAATGATCTGTCGCAAAGGTATGAAACGCGTGATGGCGCTTAAATAAAAGTGCTTGTTCTTCTTTAGAACGCATTGGTGGTGCCAACGTATAGAGCATGCCGTTATCTTGATTTAAAACTTTATCGGTAAAGGTAAAGTACTGAGGACAGCTTTCTAAAAAGAGTTGAAGACCCAATAAACGTTTCCCATTTTCTAAAATCGCTTCAACGGTGTTTCCAGAACTTACATGTACCATATAAAGCTTTCCATCGCTATGCTTTAAGTACTCAATCATTTTTAAGGCTTCTACTGTTTCTGCAACGCTAGGACGACTTTTAAGCAAGTCTTTATAGGTAAAAGCATCATCGTGATGAATCAATGTATCATCTTCTAAATGACCGAGTAATAAAATGTTATGTTGCGCGCTTAAATCAAGCAATTTTTTAATCGCTTCATCAGGCGTTTTTCGGTTTGACTCTGAGTAGGTTGTGAAAAACTTTATGCTCTTTAGTCCCAATAGTTTAACCGTTTTTACAAATGTTTCCAGATCTTCTTTTGGTGCTTTTATGCACGCATGGAAGGTATAGTCAATCGCTGTTTGCCTTGCTTCGTTCAAACGAACACTTAGTGCGTTTTGTAACAACTCATACGAATCAACTGGTTCTAAAAAGTCAATGATTGTCGTCACACCACCATAAGCGGCTGCTTTACTTCCTGTTTTAAAGGTATCTTTAGAGCGGATAAATCCTAAATCCAAGTCAAAATGCACATGCGGATCTATTAGACCAGGGAGTACTTCTAAACCTTTTGCATCTAACACATCTAATGCTTCATACAAGGTATCGCTAATTAAAGCGATTTTTTCACCTTGTATGTAAATATTGGTTTTTGCAAAGCCATTCTCAAGATAAACATTTCCATTTATGATTGCCTTGTCATACATTCTAATACCTTCTTTATGAAGCATATACTATTTCGTTTATTTCAATATTGTATTTAGTTTTTATGGCTTCTACAAGATCTTCCCTAATACTTAAAATCAACGGAATTTTCTTTTTAATCAAATAGCTCAATGTTTTATGCAATCCTTTATCTTCAAGCTCTAGTAATCCAATCTCATCTAAATAAATAGGAGATATGCCTTTATGAACGAGCTTTATAATGCTTTGGTCTATCCACCTTAATGTCGTCTCGTTGAATAGATAAGGTCCTATCTGACAGGCAATCTCAAAATCGTTATCAAAAAAAGTTGTCCGCTTAATCAAAACATTTTTCTCTTGAGTAGATAGCTGCATCGCATCATAGCTATGAACTGTATCATGAACCATATTTTTGATTGAGATAAACCCGTCACCGATTTTATTTTTTTTATAAATTTCTAACATTTTTGTGGTCTTATTACTGTTAATCTTCCCAGTAACGATAATGACCATGGTCTGACTCCCTCATATGTGTGACTTCGTCTTTATTATGGTGGATAGCCAACATCTCTGAAGCGATAGAAATAGCTATTTCCTCAGGACTTCCACCACCTAAAGATAATCCGATTGGAGAATAAAAACGTCTCAAATTAATCTTATTTCCAAACCTTTCATACGCTTTTTCTAAATAATCTTTAAGTTTTTGAGGAGAACAGAGCATTCCCATATACTTCGGCTTGAAGTTTTTCTCAATAACCTTATTAACCACATGATAATCGTATTCATGACTCGGAGTGCAAATAATAACGAATGCATTTTCTGGTAACCCTTCAGCATCGATAAACTCTACGAAAGGCTGATGCACTAAACGATCTGCCCCTTTAAATTGCTTGATGACATGCTCCCGCTCATCGATGACAGTAAGATGAAAGTTAAGTGGCTTTATAGTATTCACAAGGGCTTGGCCAACGTGACCCGCTCCAAAGATGAAAACACTTGCCTCTGCACCTATATATTCATAATAAAGCGTTACCACACCACCGCAAACCATCGGTAATGTTTTCGCATTTGGAACCACCTTACCATCATTTAACACGTAGCGCTCATGTAAATGTTGGCGTGTTTTTAAAAGTTCTTTACATTTTTCTCGAGCATAAAACTCTAAGTTCCCACCGCCAACAGTCCCAAAAGCCTCATCGTGTTCTGTCACAAGCATCTTTTTACCAACCGCAACAGGTCCTTCTCCTTGTTTTGCTACGGCGGTCACTAAAACAGCACCTATATTTCGTTTTTTACAGGCTACAATTCGATCGAAAATATCCATAGTATCACTCCAGTAAAAGCTAAATTTTTATAAGTATATGGTTAACACGACTGCCAAAACAAGCATTGCTGAAGCCGTTGTAAACTGTATAGGAATAAAAGTGTGCATACGTACTTTCAGAAAATCAATTATATAGTATAAAGCAAGTGCAATTCCTCCTGAAAGGATTCCTTGTAAAAGCACGAATTCCACAAAGGCTAAAGATGAACTCAAATGATTGTGAACAAAACCTGTTGTCACAAACTGACCACCCATATATCCCATATACAGTAAGCGCCATGATATCGATGCAGCTGTAACTGCCATCGCTTTTTGCTTCCAAGGTTTGTTCACAATGATGGTTACAAACCCTACCACGACAAGCGTCTCAATCATGATCGATACCATTGGATTTACAGTTCTCCAATAATGCATTGGAGAGATTAAATTTAAAGCTTTGATTGATGCAGCAATCACACCGATTGCCACCAAAGACTGTTTTGAACCGGTTTTCAAATATGCAGAAATTAATAATACCATCGCAATAGGAAACATGACTAAACCACTTACAAAAAATGGCACAAACGGAAATTGTAAAACATATCCTAATGTCGCTTCGAGAATGCCCCATAATGCTCCATAAAACAAGACTACACTAATCATTTTTTTCATTTTAAATCTCCTTTGTATTTTTATATTGCATTGCCATAACGATTTTTTCTGGTGTAATTGGTAAATCTTTTATTCTCACGCCTAAAGCATTGTATACTGCGTTTGCAAGTGCTGCAGGCGGTGTATCTATTCCTATTTCTCCAACACTTTTTGCGCCGTAAGGACCTGAGGCTTCGTGACTTTTGGCGAACTCTGTTGTGAGTTTAGGAATATCTTTACTTGTAGGGATTTTATACTTGAGTAAATCATTTGTGATTAGCTGACCTTTTTCACTATATTTAACGACTTCAAAATGTGCCATGCCTAATCCTTGAACAATGCCACCTTCAACTTGTCCTTGTGCAAGTTTAGGATTAATAGTAACGCCACAGTCAACAACACTAACATAATCAACAATCTCAATTTCTCCAGTTTCTTTATCGATATCAATCTCGACAAAGCCAGCCATAAATGGTGGAGGAGATTTGGTTCCATAGTAGCTACTTGTAGCTGTTAACTGCTTTTGATCTTCATTGTAGGTGATACGGTTTGATAAGTCTTTCATCGAAAGCTTAGTGTCACTGTTTTTAACATGGATTATTTCGCCACCAAAGACAATTTGCTCAGGCTCAACATCTAAAATATTTGCTGCTTCTTTTACAATTAAATCTTTCATGTTCAAAGCGGCTCGATAGACTGCATTACCCGAAACGAATGTTGTACTTGAAGCATAAGCCCCGACATCAAATGGCGTTAAGTCAGTATCTGAGGAGTAGATAACTACCCGTTCAATATCAACATCTAATGTCTCAGCAGCAATTTGCGCTAAAATGGTGTCAGAACCTTGCCCAATATCAGTCGCTCCTACGGTCAAGTTGTAAAATCCATCATCGTTGAGTTTAATAGTTGCGGCCCCCATATCGATATAAGGTATACCACTACCTTGCATCGCCAGCGCCATACCAACTGACTTGACCTTGCCATTCCCTAAATCGACCCGAGGATATTTATCTTTCCAACCGATTAGTTCTAACCCGCGCTCTAAACAGTAATCGAGTTTACATGTCTCCATGTTCATCGCAGTACCTTCTGTTCCTTCGCCCATAATTTCAAACACAGGTGACGTTTCTCCTTCTAAAATCATATTTTTAAGACGGAATGTAATAGGGTCGATGTTGAGCTTTTGACAAAGAGTATCGACCGTAGATTCTAATGCAAAGTTTCCTTGAATCGCACCATAGCCTCGGTAAGCCCCCGCTGGTGTATGGTTGGTATAGACAACATGACCGTGGAATCGTGCCGCATCTACTTTGTTATAAAGTGGCAACACTTTTGATCCTGCAACCATAAAAACGGTTAACGCGTGTTCTCCATAAGCACCTGTATTCGATAAGACATACCAGTCAATCGCTTTTAAGTTTCCTTCATTATCAGCCCCAAGTTTTATTTTTAAAGTCATTGGATGTCTCGTATAGGAAGACTCAAATACTTCTTTTCGCGTATAGGTCAACTTAGCTGGTTTACCGGTTTTATAAGTAACCCATGCAACTAACAACTCACCATGTATGGCTTGTTTGCCGCCAAAACCACCACCAACACGAGGTTTAATTACACGGATTTTATGCATCGGAATATCTAAGGCTTGAGAAATAATACGTCTCACATGAAAAGGCGTTTGAGTTGAAGAATAAATAACTAAACGGTTCTGGATGTCTAAACGAGCATTGACTGAATGTGGTTCCATCATCACATGCGCTTGCGCTTGTGTCGTGTAAGTTTCTTCAACGATAACATCTGAGGCTTCAAACGCTTTATCTAAATCACCAAAATCCATACCATATGCAGCTGCAATATTACGCTTTGGTTCAAAGCCAATCGGAAACATTTCATGAATTTCTTCTTCAGGATGGACAACCGAACTATGATCCATAGCTTGTTGATAATTTAAAACAGGTTCTAAAACTTCATATTCAACATCTATATGTTCCATTGCAGCTATCGCTGTCGCTTCATCGGCTGCTACTACCGCTAGCACTTCATCACCGACATAACGAACGTATTCATCAAGCACAAACTTATCGTGTGGTGAAGGTTCTGGATACCCTTGACCCGCTCGTGTAAATGGCTTGCGCGGAAAATCTTGATGCGTTAGTACCATTTCAACACCCGGTAGTTTCAATGCTTTAGATTTATTAATACGTTTTATTTTTGCAAAAGCATGTGGACTTCTTAACACTTTTACGACTAAAGAGGAAGGATCTGCTAAATCATCGGTAAAAGCAGGACGTCCCAGCATAATTCCACGACCGTCTACAGAACGAATCTCCTTGTTTATCGTTTTCATGATTTATCCTCCAAATACTTCTTAATCGCTTTATTTTGAGCAACATAGCCAGAACAACGACAAAGATTTCCGACCATGTAACTTAGAATCGATTCAGGATTAGGGTCTTTCAAGTGTTTTTTCATCGCAATAACCGTAAGTGCCGTAGCAGGATTGCAAAACCCACATTGATCGGCACCTTCTTGACCAAAGTATTCATAAAACTTATTAACCTCGTCTTGGAGACCTTCAACTGTAGTAATATTAGCGCCTTCACATCTTGCTGTTAACATTGAGCATGATAAAATAGGTTTTCCATCTTTTAACACCGTACACACACCACATGTGGAAGCATCACAGCCTTTTTTAACACTTAAAATGTTGTGGTTTCTTAAGGTATCTAGTAAATACTCATTCGCATGGACTGAAAAAATACGTTCTCTTCCATTTAATAACAGCTTAACTTTCATAGTTGCCTACCTCCTCTAAACCGCGGCGCACATATGTTTTTGCTAAAACGTGTCGATAGTCCGCAGTAGCGCTATGATTCGTCCCAAAAGAAATTTCTGCTTCCATCAATCGAACGGCTTCATTTATATTTTGTGTGTTAAGCGGTTTATTACCTAAAAAAGCCATTGCCTTACGTGCAAAAACCGCACCTCCTGGTCGGGATCCCAGTATTATGCAGTAACTATCTTCTTTTTTTACAATCGTAATATTCAAAATTGAAAAATCTAAAGGTGTGTTAGATACTTTTTTAAAGTAACCAACACTTTTTTTTCTTGGAACAATCACTTCGATTAAAATATCTTTTACACTTCCTTTAGTCTCAAGGAATTTTTCCAATGTTATTTCACCTTTTCGATGAAAGACAAGCTTTGCATCAAGTGCCAGTAAAGGTGGAATAATATCAGAAAATCCGTAGCGTCCTACAACACTACCTCCAAGCGTTGCTAAGTTTCGTAAGCCAACACCCATCACATGGTTGATCGCTTTGGATAAGATTTCTGAACCAAGCGATTGAACTAAATCAGAATCTACTAAAGATTGCAAGGGTGTCATGCTACCTATTTTAACTAGTTCAGCTTCTGCTTTAATATAGTCTAGATTTAAAGCATCTAGTGTAATCGCCTTTTCAATTTTTCTAGGTAATCTTTTTAACCACACCCCACCGCCTAAAACAGTATGGCTCGCATGTTCATTGAGCAGTTCATAAGCTTCTTCAACACTCGATGCTTTAACAATCATTTGCGTTTTCAATCGACTCACTCCTTAAGCTTGTATTTAGTTTTTGATAATCGCTTTTTGTATCAATATCGAGAATACAACCTGGATCATTAACCTTAATCCAATCGACATCATGTTTATCTCTAAAAGCTTTTAAATGACTTGTTGGAGGTTCTTCTAGCAAAGCTTTTCGCAAGGACTTGTGGATATATATTGGATGTCCTCTTTTACCGTTATGGATTGGTACTGCAATCAATTTTTTAGTCTGCTTTACTTCATGGTATGTCGATGAAAAAATAACCGGCATATCACCTGGAACAATCATCATATCGCCTTGTGTTTTAGAAACAGCTAGGCGCACTGATGAAAACATTCCTTGTGCATAATGCCGGTTATATAGTATCGTTATATTTTTTTTATTTTTATACAATTCAGAAATCTCTTGGTGATAGTGACCAGTCACAACAAAAACATGGTCGACATGTTTTTGCATGGTTTCAATGACATGATCGATCAATGGTTTGCCCTGATACGTTAGAAGCATTTTGTTTTCGCCGACACGACTTGAATAGCCGGCGGCGAGGATAATTCCTTCTATCATGATAGCCACCTCTTGTGAAAAACATTTGATGCTTCACTTTGGGGCCGAATCGTATTTAGGTATATTAAAGTTATTATAGCATATCAAAGCAACCATTTCTAGAAGTAATCGTATATCTGCCTTTATTTAGAGGGTTTATAAAGTGCTACAGCTTTGGGTAAGTTTTGTATCACATCAGATGCTAAATAACCTTCTTCACCAAATTGTTCTTCCGTTAAATCTGCTGCTTTACCATGAATGTTTACGGCTAGTTCTAAAGCATTTAAGGTGCTCAAGTTTTTCATAACACATGTCGCAATCACGCCGCTTAATACATCGCCACTACCTGCTTTCGCTAAGCCTGGGTTTCCTGCTTCTACAAAGTATAAATTCCCATTTTCTGCAATGATGGTTGTTGGGCCTTTTAACAGGACCCATATTGGATATTTTTTAGTAAAGTCTATTAATAGATGTGTTGTATCTTCTAAGACGTCTTGAGTAGTTTTACCAATAAGCTTTGCAAATTCTCCCACATGAGGTGTGATGATGATTGCTTTGTCATTCTTTGGAATATTGACCTCACTAATCAACGCTATCCCATCTCCATCGATAATTAATGGTACCTCATCATCTAACAAAGCGATTAAAACTTCTTTATTTCCAACTTCCTTCCCAAACCCGGGACCGAATACATAACTATGATAGTTTCCTAATAGGTCTGTCGGATTACTATCGTAGCTTTTAACTAATATTTCATTGGCAGTATTTAGAAAATACATTCTTTCGTTTTCACGAACCGCTAATGACGCTAAACCAGACCCAGTTCTTAACGCTGCGAGCGCAGCCATTTGTGGAGCGCCTGGCATCGTTTTGTGTCCACCGACAACCAAAGTGTTCCCATAGTTATACTTATGCGAAAAATGCTTTCTTGAAGGTATCTTAAGATTTTTATTGGTTGTGAGAAGTTCGTGTTTAGGTTGATCGATATCTGTCACAATACCCACATTGACAAGTATATTTTTCTTTGAACAGTCTTTTGCTTGATGTAATAGATTTCCTATTTTATATGCCTGTACAATCAATGTATAATCTGCAATAATTGCTGCACCTTTAATTAATCCATTTGCAGCGTTTACTCCTGATGGAATATCAATACTAATTGTCGTGGCTTTACTATGGTTGATGGTTTCAATGATTGTTTTTAAACGACCTTCAACCGGTCGTATCTTACCAATGCCAAAAATACCATCGATAATGTAGTCGGTAGCATTTATCAAACGATACATTTCTTCAGTGTTTGATGGGTTTAGTTGCGTTACACTAATGTTTGAATCTAATGCTTTTAATGCCGCTTTTGTTTCGTCGGTTGGATTTACATTGGGGAATAACATCCATACCGAAACTTGTTGCTTGATTTCATGCAACTTTTGAGCAATAACGAGCGCATCACCACCGTTGTTTCCGGGTCCACA
>SKGE01000077.1 GCA_007117625.1 Candidatus Izemoplasma sp.
AAAAACGATGTCGAGCGTCCGATTAAACTAAATAACTGGGAAGCAACATACTTTGATTTTAATGAAAAAAAGATCTTAGCCATCGCCAAACAAGCGAAAAAATTAGGAATTGAGTGTTTTTGCCTTGATGATGGGTGGTTTGGGAAGCGTGATGATGATACGACTTCTCTTGGCGATTGGCAAGCAGATAAACGCAAACTGCCCAAAGGCTTAAAGCGCTTAAGTCGAAAGATTAAAAAAATGGATCTAAAGTTTGGACTGTGGGTCGAACCAGAAATGGTCAATCCAAAAAGCAATTTATATGAAAGTCATCCAGATTGGGTGATTGCACATCCATCGATTACACCATCACTCGGAAGAAATCAACTGATGCTTGATTTGAGTAAACAGTCCGTTGTGGACCATTTATACGCTACGCTCAAAGATTTATTTGAAAGTGCAAACGTTGATTATGTCAAATGGGATCACAACCGAAATATCTCAGATGTATATTCCCAAAAAAAGCCGAAAGAAGCACAAGGAAAGCTCGCGCATCAATATATTTTAGGACTTTATCAATTACTTGGAAAACTAAAACAAACTTTTCCTAACATTTTGTTTGAATCTTGTAGTAGTGGTGGAAACCGATACGACTTAGGGATGCTTTACTACATGCCACAAACATGGACCAGCGATAATACGGATGCCTATGAGCGCTTAAAAATCCAACAAGGAACCGCACTTGCCTATCCATTACAAAGTATATCAAATCATGTTAGTGATGATGTATCGCATCAAGTTTTAAGACATACCCCATTAGAAACAAGATTCAATGTTGCTTGCTTTGGCATTTTAGGATATGAACTTGATTTACGAAAAAGAAGTCGTTTCGACATCAAAGTGATGCAGGCACAAATCAAGTTTTACAAACACTACAAATCACTTTTTCAAACCGGTACTTTTTATGATTTAAGTCAGCTGAACAACTATGTCTATATGGTCGTAAATGGGAGTAAAACAACCGCAATCATCGGGGTATTCGAAGGTCTAACAAAACCTAACCCAGGATATGAAAAAATTAAAGTAAAAGGCTTGGATCTGAACAAGACTTACCGAGTAAAAAACCGTGTCCAATATGAAAATATAAAACGTTTTGGTGCTTTAACAAAACACAGTTTACCGATAAACTTCAAACCACATGGAGCGTTGTTCAACTGGATTAGCAATTGGTACCGCTACGAAGTGGAACGCTTTGAAGTTGTATTGAGTGGTAAGCAACTGATGTATCAAGGATTAGTACTACCCCCTAAATTTACGGGTACAGGCCATCATGAAGGGATGCGCTTAATGCCTGATTTTAGTTCAAGACTTTATATTATTGAGGAGATAGATTATGGAAAGCGTATCTAAAAAACAGAAATATATTTTTGCCTTTGGCGGCCTAGGAAAAGACGCTATGTTTGCAATGAGTACCATTATGGCATTTTACTTTATTGACCTCATCGGTGTTTCCCCACTCTTTATCGGAACGATGATGATGGTAGTAAGAGTTTGGGATGCGATTAATGATCCGGTCATGGGGAGCATTGTCAGCAACACCAACACAAGAATGGGGAAATTTAGACCATGGATTTTAATTGGATCTTTGCTGAATGCGATTGTCCTCGTTATCATTTTTCTAAACCCGAGTATTCCCGCAGACTCGCTTCGCATGTATGCGTTTATTACAGTGTTTTATACCTTGTGGGGCATGACATACACCTTAATGGATATTCCGTTTTGGAGTATGATTCCAGCGCTATCTCAATCACAAAAGGAACGTGAGAATATTACCGTTTTAACAAGGCTATTTACGAGTATTGGTTTCTTCATCATTTCTGCAGGCTATTTACAGCTGGCTGAAATACTCGGTGGTGGCGAAAATGTTGAGGCACAGACGCGTGGGTTTTTCTTTTTAGCGTTAATTGTTTCATTGGTATTCTTTTTTAGTGAGTTACTATTAGCGCTAAAAGTTAAAGAAAACGTTGTTTTAAAGAAAGCGAATAAAGTCAGTTTAAAACGAATGTTTGAAATGCTTAAAAATAATGATCAATTACTTGTTGTGATGATTGTGGTGCTTATTGCAAATTTTGTTTTATACATTACAAGTGGTATGGCAATTTACTATATTTTATACGATATCGCAAGGCCAAGCTTGTTCGTTGTCTTTATCGGTATTGGTGGTGTCTTGCAAGTCATCGGCTCACTGACATTTCCATTGTTTAAAAAGCGATTTACTCGTAAACAAATTTTCAATGCCTCAGTCATCTTACAAATCTTTGGATTTATGTTTTTGTTCATCAATGCATTCGTTTTTGCCAATACGATTGAACTAGCCTTATTGTTTGCTTTTGGTGGATTTGTTTTTATTGGACAAGGTTTACAGATGGTGCTTCAAACGGTGTTGATTTCCGATACCGTAGAATATGGGGAGTTTCATCAAAAAGAACGATCAGAAGCATTGGCGTTTAGTGTTCAAACCTTTATTGTAAAGCTTGCGATGGGACTGAGTTTAGGGGTCATTGGACTAGGGTTAGAGCTGTTTCAGTTTGTCCCAGCGATTGATGATGTTCGGCAACCGCAAGCTGAGTTTACCATCATCGGTATGCGGGTCTTAATGTTTGTTGTTCCAGTCATAGGATTAATCATCTCCTTGATGGTCTTTAATAAAAAACATGTCTTAAATGAAGTTATGTATGCAGATATCGTAACGAAATTAAAGGAGCGTGACCAATATGATCCAGAAGGCCTTGAACTATAATTGGCAATTTATTGAGGGGTTTGAAAAAAAATATTTAAAACAACCTATCAAAGGAAGCCTTGTTGATATACCACATACAGTTAAAGAGATACCAAAGAACTATTTTGATCAGTCATTAACTGAAGGTGTTTTTACGTATCAAAAAGCATTTGATTATTCCTTAAAAAACCACCGTCGATTGTTTGTTACTTTTGAAGGTGTGATGTCAAAAGCTACCGTCTATTTAAACGGCAAAGAGTTAAGTCATCACGTTGGGGGTTACACACGTTTTAAAGTTGAACTCACTGAAGCGCTAAAGGAATCGAATCTGTTAACGGTTCGAGTGGATAGTCATGA
>SKGE01000012.1 GCA_007117625.1 Candidatus Izemoplasma sp.
CACCACCATAGTTTTCTTCAATCCAGCTTTGAACCGCTTCCGATTGTAACGCTTCAATTAAAGCAAGAACAAATGGATCCTCACTATTGTCTGACGTCGTAACTAAGACGTTGACAAACAACGATGCGCTCCCTTCAATCGCTAATGCATCTTCCAATGGATTAAGTCCATTATCAAGCGCATAGTTTCCGTTGATTAACACGGCGTCACCAGAACGGTTGTCGTAGTTGCTGAAGAGTTGTGTTGCATCGACTTCAGTAAAGGTAATGACTTTCTCTGAGGTAAACAGATTTGATAATCCGTTAATTGTCGAAGCGACAATGTCTTCATTGGTCACACCGCTGTTTAATGCGATAAGGTCAGCTTCCTCGAGTAAACCGAGCAAGCGTGGGCGGTCTGATGGTGAGTTTGAAATAACAAGATGAACCTCACTTGGTAAATCTTCAAGTGAACTATGGACTTTACTATAAAGCCCAATCGGCTCAACATGAACGCCACCGACTGATACAAAATCATAGTCGTGTTCTGATATTTGTAGATCTAAATACGGAATATGTTGAAAGAAGTTTGCCTGAATATCACCACTATTTAAGGCAACATTCGGAAGCACATAATCGGTAAACACCACAACTTCAAACTCAAACCCTTGTTCTTTTAAAATAGGTTGTACATACTCTAATATTTCAGCGTGTGGGACCGGGGTTGCTCCGACACGGATAACATCGTTTTTACCACAAGCAGACACTGTAAATACAATAAATAATAATGTAGTTATAACTAATAATTTTTTCATAATAATCTCCTTTTATTTGTGTGTTAGTTTTTTTACCGTTAAATCACCAATCAGTTGGATGACTAAAATCAGCGCAACGATTAACACCGTCGCAATAATCGTGACCTGTTGGCGGTTTCGTGCGTAACCATATAGATACGCTAAGTTCCCTAAACCACCAGCACCGATCGCACCCGCAATGGATGTATACCCTGTAATCGCAATCGCGGTCACGGTAATCCCACGAACTAAGGATGCCTTCGATTCAGGAATTAATATTTTCATAATAATCGTTAGATTCGTTGCACCAAACGAGATACCTGTTTCTTTTAGTGCTTTTCCTTTTTCAAACAACGCAAGTTCAACAAGCCTTGCGTAAAATGGTGTTGCCCCAATCACTAAGGCAGGGATTGCGGCACTTGGACCTAAAATCGTACCCACAAGCATTCTTGTAACGGGTAAGAGTAAAACAATTAAAATCAAAAACGGAATACTTCTTCCAATACTCGTCACAACCGATAAAACACTATAAACAAATCGATTCGGAATCAATCCCTCTTGACTTGTAACATATAAAGCAATCCCTAAAATAAGACCAAGCACTAAAACAATCAACGTAGATAACGCGGTCATATATAACGTTTCATTAAACGCTTCGAGATACGTTCTATAATCGATCATTAATCATCACCACGCCTTTTTCAATCAATGCTTGTTTCGCTAATGCAATATCATTGCCTTCCATACTCACCAGCATTAACCCTTCTGTGTTCGGTGAGATGTTCGCAAATAAAATATTAAACGAGACATCGAAGGATTGCATAATATCGCTTAAAATTTTCTCATTGGTTAACGGTTTCGGAAACTTTAATACCGTTAAGTTCGGTAAGTCTTTGAACTGCGATGCAATGTCTTCGACATTAAACCCAATCAAATGGACGAGTTCTTTTGTTACGACATGTTTGGGTTGAAACAATATGTCATCGACACGACCAACTTCAACCGCTGCACCGTAATGCATTACCGTCACTTCATCGCATATTTCTTTGATGACATGCATATCATGCGTGACAATCACCACCGTCAAATTACGTTCACTCTTAATCGTTTTAATCAACGACAAAATACTTTTTGTCGTTAAAGGATCGAGTGCGCTCGTCGGTTCATCACACAACAAGATCTTTGGATCATTAATCAGTGCTCGCGCAATCCCAACACGTTGTTTTTGACCACCAGATAGTTGTGATGGATATTGATTTTCATACCCTTTTAACCCAACATCTTCAATAAGCTTTAACGCTAAAAGATGATCTTTTTCGTGAATCGTTCGTGTCGCACGCAAAGGGAACAAAATGTTTTCCTTGACCGTCTTACTCTCTAATAGATTAAAACTCTGAAAAATCATTCCGATTTTTCGCCGAAGCATTCGCGTCGACTCCTTATTTAAACGCTTCACATCGTTATAACCAAAAACACTAACTTCCCCTTGATCATGACGTTCTAATTGGTTAATGATACGGATTAGCGTACTCTTCCCCGCACCGCTCAAACCGATAATGCCATGAATCACATTCGGTTTGATGTGAAACGAAACATTATTTAACGCATGAATTGAGGAAGTTTTTCCCGGAAATACTTTTGAAACATTCAGAAACTCTATCATGGTAAAACCTCCTTTTTATGATATAAAAAAAACACGCTCGCAATGAACGTGTTTTAAAGTTTGTTTAACTTTAACCTTCATTGCTAGGCTTTTGGCCCCTCGATAAAAGCACCTAAATCAATAGGTTGCTGCTGCTTCACAGGTTATCTGACCTCCACAGCTCTTAATGAATTGTTGTTTCAATTAAAACGATTTTATACTATATATGAAGCATTGTCAAGTGAATGTGTGGGTGTAAGCGTTTCTCTAAAAGAAAAAAGCTAATTAAAACCAAAAAAAAACAGATATCGAATCATACGATATCTGTTTTAGGCAATTCAAATTATTCTTCTTCAGGAAGCCAACTTTGAACAAGTTCATCGTTTTCTTCCATCCACATTCTTGCAATTTCAAGTTCTGTGTAGTCATCGGCATAATCATTCATCATACCCATTAAGTCTCCGAGTTCTTCACTTGTTAAGTAGAAGTTTTCTAAGAACTCTGCAACGTCTGGTTTGTCTTCTGATAAACCAGCTCTTGCGACGGTATGAATATTCTCTGAATCTCCAAAGACACCTTCAGGGTCTTCTAAGAACTTAAGGTCATAATCAGCAAACTTGAAGTGTGGTTCCCATCCAGTAACAACGACCCAGTCGCCATTTTCAATCGC
>SKGE01000092.1 GCA_007117625.1 Candidatus Izemoplasma sp.
CTAAGGTAAGATGGTCCCACATCACTACCATATAGAATAAGATCCGAGCCACATCGCCCTTATCTAAATCGCCTGGGTAGTAAGTGTCTGTGGTGGTTTCTGAAGAGAAGACCTTATTGCTTCGTGAACTGTTAATGCTTGGAACGATGGCGCGTAAGTTATGCAAATCCGATCCAACGTTGCGTTGTGAACCGGTTGTTCTAGGAATTCCAAGTCTTGAGTTTGGCCAGACGTGTTCGCGGTGCCAACTCATCGCATCCCAAACGCGGTCAACCGAATCTCTTGAGTAAATCGTGATGACTTTCGAGCTATCGTTTGGATCGACATCGGCATCGGCTAAAATCTCTCGTGCATCGTTATAGGTCATCAGCGTGACACCGTCGTTTAAGATTTCTCTTAAAGCTTCGATTAAGGCTTCACCATAAAGCCCTTCAATGCCTTGATAATAACTGCTATAAGTAAACTCGAGTAAAGAAGCGTCGCGAAGCACGACTTTTGTGATTGTCTCACTGGCATAATTGCCATCTTCATCGAGGACATAATACGTAATCGTGTATTCGCCGAGCTGTGAGGTATCGACGGAACCGTCGATCTCACAAGAAAGTTCCCCTAACTCAATGTCAATCGCAATACAACCTTCACCCGTCCATACATCATTGTATGAGTAGGCCCAAACAAAATCTTCATCGAATGTTAAGCTGACACGCGTTGAGTTGTTTGGAAACTCTAAATCATCACCCTCGGCAAAGATTTCGGGAATGTTAGGTGTGATGAAGCGATAGCGATACATCATGAAATCATCAATATTCGTTCTAGAGTTGCCGGTGTTAACAAGTTTGAAACGCAGTTGCGAGGTTTCGTCTAAATTGTGTGTTTCATAAAAACTTTCATCAAAGATTAGTGTATAGGTTTGCAAGGTATTGGTTGTAGCTAATGTTTCGATTAAGATTGAGTCTTGTTCATCAATAATCATATAAAATTCAAGCGTCCCTGGATTGTCGGCTAAGTAATGACCGTACTGAAACGACAAGCTTGAAAGTTCTGTAACGGTGAAAAGCGTTTCAATAAAACCGTCACGAATTCGTACACTTCGGTCACCGTTTTTTTGATCGTTAGCTAAAGAACCAATCAAGGCATCTTCAAACCACCAGTGTTTTCCGTAAAGAATCACTTCTTCGGAATCATAGCGTCCTTTAGTGACATCTTCAAAGCCTTCGTCATAATAAAGTCTCGCTTCATCCATAACTTCAAACACTGCGATTAAATAAGCGGTGTCATCTAAAGTTAAGGTAATTTCAGACGTTTCACCAAGTACGGTCATTGAATGAGCGTCTAACCAATGCAAGAAACGTGTATCGCTGTTAGAAGAAGCGGTTACCGTCACAGTACTACCGACTTCAAAAGGAGCTTCTTGTGAAAAGTCAAACGTTGCCTCTACATTACTGTAGGTATAAAGACTAATCAAACCCGATTCAACATAGACCGCTTCAAAACTACGGTGTCGGTTGAGTGTAAAGTTAAAGCTTTCCTCTAAAGAAACAATGAGCCCTGTATCCAAATCAATCCAGTGTTCAAAAACATACCCAGGTTTTTCTTCTGCGGTGATTGTATAAAGCATAAAACTTAAAAAGGGTGCTTCAGCGCTCACGCTTAAATCCGCATCTACGGTACTTACAAGATTAATATCAAAATACTCTATGCCATAGTAGATTGCAGAAACTCTAGTGTCTTTAGTAATCGTTAAAGATAAAGGGTTTTGATTGCTTATTTGTGTACCTGTATCTAAATCCAACCAATGACTAAATCTAAACCCTTCTAAAGGTTCAGCCGTAATCACGACAACAGTATTCTGTTCATAACTGTTTAAGGCTTCATAATGAATCGTTGCGTTTGATTCATTGCTTGTAACCGTTAGTGTGAAGTACTCAGTTTCATCGATATCATCATCATTTGTGTCATCGTCAATCGGAATCTCATCTTCAAATAAATCATCCTCAAGCAAATCATCGACCAACTCAAACAAACCACAAGCTGTTAAACTAAAGCTTGTCAGTAAAAGCATTAAAATAAGTCCAAGTTTTTTCATTGGTATCACCTCTTAAGTTTAACTAATTATAGCACAGCAATAATCCAATTTTATGTAAAGATGAAAAAGATTTTTTCAGGAACCGACTCAACAAATATAAAAATACTTGGAGATATTGAAGGCGCTAGAAAATCTGCTTGTCTACACTAAAGATAGACAAAAGGACTTTATCTCAAGCGGATAAAGTCCTTTATATGAATTATTTGCTTGTATAATTATTTCTTATCTTTACGAAGACACATAAACCAGTCTAAACAATAATCAACATCTTCAGAACCTTGAACGCGTGATTCCGCCACATTGACATCACCAGCCGGTGGAACGATTAAATCGTCCCCTGGTCGCCAATCTGCTGGGGTTGCAACACCTTCTGCGTCGGTTTTTTGAAGTGCTTGGATTATACGTTTTAACTCATCGAAGTTGCGCCCTGTAGATAAAGGGTAGTAAAGAATCGTGCGGATAATTCCTTTAGGATCAATCACAAACACAGCTCTTACTGCTTGTGTACTTGATTGATTTGGTTGAATCATTCCAAATTTACTCGCAACATCCATCTTAATATCTTCGATCAGTGGAAACGTAACCTCAAGATTTTTCATCCCTTTGTACTCGATTTTTTCTTTGATGGTTCTTAACCATGCGATGTGTGCATATAAAGAATCAACACTTAAACCAATCAATTCAGTATTTAATGCTTTAAAGTCTTCATGCATACTCGCAAAAGCCATAAACTCGGTTGTACAAACCGGTGTAAAATCCGCTGGGTGTGAGAATAAAATCACCCATTTTCCTTCGTAATCTTTTGGGAAGTTAATCGTCCCCTGAGTTGTGACTGCTTTAAACGCTGGAGCTGGATCCCCAATTAAAGGCATCCTTACAATTTCTTTTTCTTCGTTTTCCATTGTCTACCATCCTTTTCATATAAAATGTAATCATTACAAAATTATAATAACATCAATTTTATGTGTTTTCAATACCTAAATTGTGACTATTTAAACTTTGTAGTAGCCATTTAATTTTGAATTACTCTTTTAATAGTGGTTTTATTAATCCCAAGTCCACATATAATTTAAACACTAAACATTACGAACATATTCTTTAAAGCGATAAAAGTGTTGAATAGAAAACAAAAAACTATTACGCTGATCTGTAAACAGGGTAAGAAAAAGAAGCGTATAATTAAGATTCAATCAGATAAAAGTGTCATTTGTACATTTGTACAAAAAAGTGTTGACAAAACACACATTATAGTTTAATATATAAATGTACCAATATAAAAATGACAATTAAAAGGAGGTTTAGATGGGACGCGAAATCGAGCAAGCTGATAAGGAAGTTTCTTACTCGAGAGATGTTGCAACATTGAATACGAGTCATCTAATTGATACATTATCCAAATCTTATATGGCCTTTATTAAGAAAAACTTCATTTCAAAACACCCTTCGGTTTTCTTGCAAGGACATCCTGGGGTTGGCAAAAGCGCTTCAATTATAAGTATCGCTAGAAGGATTGAATCGGAGACGAACAAAAAAGTGGTGATTACCGATATTCGGTTGTTGATGTTTAATCCGGTTGATTTAAGAGGTATTCCAATTGCTGACAAAGACAAGCATACAGCGGTTTGGTTAAAACCTGAAATATTTGATTTGAGCTGCTCAGATGATGTGGTAAACATCTTGTTCTTAGATGAACTTACATCAGCACCCCAAAGTTTACAAGCGGCTGCTTATCAAATTGCGTTAGATCGCAAACTAGGCGAGCATACATTGCCGAGTAATACGTTTGTGATTGCAGCTGGGAACTATCAAGATGATTTCTCTGTAACTTATGCGATGCCAAGTGCATTGAAAAATCGCTTTATGCATTTTGACATCAAGACGGATGTTGATGCATGGTTAGTTTGGGCTCGAGAGAACTCAATTAATCCAATCATTATTAATTTTATCGAAAGACATCCGGACTTATTGTCTACCCAAGACTTTAATCCAGATAAGCCAATCATTGTCACCCCAAGAAGTTGGGAAATGCTCTCTGTTTTAATCAATGCCTTAGACGATGAAACAGATAAATTAGAGATTATGATAGCCGGTGTCGTTGGAAGAAGCCTTGCAAAGATGATATTAAACGACATTCAAGCACCATATAATATTCAAGATGTTATTGATGGCAAAACAAAGGATGTCCCAGAAAGTATTTCGGATATTCAGTATGTAACTAAAGTACTCGAACAAAAAATTGATTACTTTATTGAAGACGAACAAAAAATAAAAAATATTTTATCATTTATTCTCAATCTTCCGGTTGATTATGGGCTGCGAATCTTTAAGAAAATACTCCACTATGAAATTGAAAGTTACAAAGTAGAACAATTAGATGTTTTTAAGGAGTACATGAATCGACTCAGCACCTATGACGATGCAAGCTAATCTATTAAAAAAGCTAGAAAAAGCAAGAACGGAGATTTTTCTTAAAGAACCATTTCTAGGCTACGTTTTACAGCAACTAGACATCGTGTTTACTGAAAAAGTGTCAACTGCCGCAACTGACGGCTTAAAGATTTATTTTAATCATGAGTATTTTAAAAAATTAGATGGCGAACAACTAAAGTTCATTCTACTTCATGAGTTAATGCATGTCGTATTACACCATCCATCTAGAATGAAAGGAAAAGAGAAACAGCGATTTAATATCGCCTGTGATATTGTTGCGAATGACTTGTTGTTTCATTACGGATACACCTTAAAAGGTATGAATGTGATTTATGGGAAGCAATTTGGTATATCTGGAGTTACACAGACTGCTGAAAGCATTTATAGGATGCTGAAAGGAAAAGTTAAAACAATAGTTATACACTATTCAGATTTAATCATAACAGACCACACAGAAACGAGCGCTAATCGAATCAAATCGGTCGTTTCTCAAGCCATTGAAAATGGCTATAACCCAGACCCACACATTCTTAAAAAAAGAGTGCTTAATATAAATGAAACAAAAAAGAAGCAACGATGGACACATTTACTACATAAGTATATGAAACAAAAAGAAAATGATTATAACTTTGATCGAACCGATCATCGTTATCAAGATGTATTGTTACCTCATTATTCTTCACAAAACCTAGTGTTAAATCAAGCGTGGTTTGTCGTCGATGTCTCTGGGTCCATATCCGATGAGATGCTGCAGACATCTTATCGAGCAATCAGGCAAACTTTACAAAATGTACCAAACAGTGATTGTGAGATATCATTTTTCTCATCAGAAGTTACCAACCCTGTAAAACTTTGTAGTTTATCTAAATTAAAAGAAACGTTCAAATCGATTAAAACTACTTATGGCACAAATTTCAAAAAAATATTTGAGGCAATGCCGACTTTTTACAAAGGAATGCTTCCGAGTGCTGTTGTCATTATTACAGACGGTAGGGGGTATTTTCCTGAAAAAGAATTGGCTCTGAATGTTCCGGTAATCTGGCTTATTACTGGAAATAAAAAAGCACCATTTGGCGATTCATATGCTTTGAGGGTGTAGGCTATGGTAAGAACATTCTTTCGCTTATGCATGACATTACAATCCCTAAAAGCGCAGAAAAAAAATATACAGGTTCACGCGATGAACATCAAGCTTCATCAAAATGAAATATACGAATTTCTACCACACATCTTAATCAGTTATGCAACAAAACTAGGTGGGTTACCTTCCAAAATACTTGTTGAAAGCTGTGAAGGGTTATTGAACAAAGAAAATATCAAAAAGACAATAGAAATTTACAACACTTCAGAAAACATATTTCCAATAAGTGTTTTAGGCGACGAAAAAGAAACTGTTTTAAAAACATTGCAAGAACTTCCGTATATAAATCTATATAAGAAAGACAAACACTATTACTTAAAAGAAATCCACCAAGATTTAAAACGTAACATCGAAATTCTAACAGCTTTGACGAGTTATAACTGCACGATAATACTGGCCGATCATCACGGCATTCATTGGTTTCGAAACAATGAAAAGGAATTTTATCCAAGTCCTATTGAAGCACCTTACATGTTTATAAATGCACAGCGAAACCATCCAAGTGTATCCTTTGCAGAAATTATGCTCGGTCGTACATTGGTCTACTGTAGTGAAACAACAAGCAAAAAAGTTTTAGACCATTTAGATAGTAACTTTGTTAAAGATTTAATTAAAAAATTGTTAATTGAACCACAAAACCATTCATTGAAACATGAACACAGTAGTACCTTAGATGGTATCTTTAACCAAAAAGATTCACTGAATCTCATTCAATACTCATACACAGAAGCATCAAACATCATAAATAAAATATAGAAAGGGGACAACGTGAAACCTTCAGAAGTATTGTATCGAAGTCGACCGTTAAGGAAGACTTTCGACACACCTGATGTAGTCATAAATCTTAACCCAATTGAGTTAACAATCCCAAGACCTCAAGCTTTAAACCTCTTCATGCCAATCAGAAAAATTGAAGAAGAAACTGACAAAACATTTTTGAAATCAAACTCAAAAATACATCTTGAGAAGTTTAAAGAGAGCTATAAAAAAATACTAGAGCTGAATGATAGTGATTTTGCTAGATTTACCATTTATGGCGAATATAACAAAGAAACCATCCAAGAACTAAGATGGTTCATTGATTCAACTACCAATCCTCAAAACTATTTTTACACAATGAATGCCGCAAAATCTCTATCAAGCCTAATAAATAAGGTTGATCGTGACTGCCTAATTAAAGTCGAAAGGCTTTATCAAACAACGTATTACACTAACCGAAAAGAAGTATACCGATCGCACAATACTTCCTACAAACTTTATATGGACTTAAGCGGAAAATATGGATTGCTTGCCAAAGACTTATTCATTTCGCATATCATTTATTACGTTTCAAAAACAAACAAATGTATCGCGCAGACATTATATAAAAATATCGAATCACGCTTTGTACAATATTTACATAAAAAAAACATTACATACGCTTCAAACATTAACATTGAAGCGTACGCTAAAACGCTAGTAAACATCTTTTATGCTTATGGATTTGAAGACATCAAAGACTTGTCGTATGCTCTAGTAAAAGTTCGGCTGAAACTAGAAGGGTTGAAATTTCGTGGAAGTTAGAATTCAAACCTATGATAAAGCTTACTTGGATTATTGGTTGAAACGCTATAAACACGACTCGATACCGATTGTAAAAAAAACCAATGATTTGTATCAAGTAACAATAAACACCAAGGATTATGCCGCTGAACACTTTCAAGCTCAGGTAGGACCCTTAGAATTTTACACGTACGAAGATAAAAGCGTATTTAAATTAAAAAATAAATCCATCTTCAAACAGTACCACTATGCCGCCTGGATCCGGCGGTTTATTAAAAACTTAAACATGGACTCTTTAATCAGCCAAATAAAAGAATATTATATTGGTGTTCATCAAAATATACATAAAGTTGATATCGAAAAAGCATTTTTAAAATCACATTTGTTCCAGTCAATTATAAACCATCTATTAAAAGTATTACTCAAAGAAGGTCTAGACATCTTTATATCAAACACTGATAAAATCATTAAAAATGTATCACCTATAAATTCAAAAAGATACCACCAAAAAATCAATATTGAATTACTTTATCCATTAACATATCAAACCGCAATTAATCTAATAAAGAAAAGGTGAAAGGGATGAATCAAGAAGATGTAAGTTTGTATCAAAAATTGCTCGATGCGTACGAAAATGATTCAGAGCTACAAATTGAACCGCTAGATTTAAAATTTAAAGTGAAAGACCCGCTGACAATGTTATTGTTGTTGCAACCGATTGTTAGAGGCGCGCCACTAACAAAAAAGTTACTTAAAGAACCGAAAGCGTTAAACTATCAAAACATCAAAAACGCCTTAGACGTTTTTGATGAAATGTATGAATATGGTATTTCACAAATTATCTTATCTGGGGAAAATGTTGATTTTGCTTGGAAGTCTTTTCAAAGCAAGCACGGAGACAAGCTTATTGAAAGAGAAGATTTGAAAACAAAAGAAGATACACACTGTGTAACAACATACATACAAGGCGTTTCTCTAGTGTCAAAATCTTTAAGGGTTTTGTCAGAACTAGGCGTTACTGTCGTCGTTGTGGAATATGATGGTTACTATGCCTACATCGATGGCAAATATATACACATTGATGATGCTAAACTATTCCCGATTATATATATGAACATTTTAAATACTTATGAACTTGACAACAAGACTTTTGTGATTGTGAGTACCTTATTTAATATTGGAAAAGAGCGTTTAGAGGTTCAAGAATCCTTGTTAAAGGCTATTGAAGAAAACCCAAACGCAAAGTTTATCGAATCATGGTTTAACGAACACAGCCTAACACTAGACTTTGACGTACACATACAAAGGTTTATATCAAATCAAACGCCACTCCACGAACGTATCATTAGAATTTATGATACCTTAAAGGACAAGGATATTATGCGTTTTCCAATCAACTTTATAGAGGACTATCTTTTATGATAAGTTATAGAAATCATCAACGACAAGAATCTTATACAATAAAAGTGACATCGGAAACGAAGGAAAACATACATAAACTATTCCAAAGCGTGTATCAAACCAATGTCGATGACGCAAATATCAAACAGACAAAATCAGAATCTTACCAAGTTATAAAAGATTCTGAAGGCAATATTGATAAAATGTTATACAAACTAGTCCTCTATTCACAAAATACTCAAATTGTTATTGAATCACAATATAGGCTATATTTCATCACAAACTATACCATCACGAGTCTTCCAAAGTTTGATGCCTTGTTCGTAAATGATATGACAATGAATACCAATCTCAATCGCCACTTAAAAGAACGGATTAATAAAGATAAAAACCCAGGTATTATCGAAAAGGTTCATGCCGAGTGGGTAGAGCGCTTAGCAAGTGGTTACTTCAAGAAACGTTCTAGTCTTAACTCACAGTTGCACAATCTTATCGTACGAACAACCAACTCAAAAGGAGCTTAAAATGAAAAAATCTTCAGAGGAAATAATTGTTCATCAGTTTTTAAACAGTCACGAAGCATCTAGATATAAAACATTATTAAATATTTTAGAGATGCACAACGTAGACCATTACACCGAACATGGAAATCATGACACAAAAAATGTAATTGTTTCATTAACCAATGAAACACCATACACGTTACTTGTCGCACACTACGATGTGTTTGGTAGTAGCACAGGTATTAATGATAATACCTGTGCACTTGCACTCCTTATCCAAATTGCAAAAACCTTATCGAAAACCAACACCACCGTACCACTGAAAATTTTGTTTACTGATAAAGAAGAACAAGGCATGTATGGTAGTTACGATTATGCGAATAAACACCAAGATGAAATTCAAAAAGTTATCGTTTTTGACATCATCGGTTATGGTGATCAGTACTTTTATGGTGCTGATCAAAACGCTAGTCAGGCATTTCAATTCCTAAACGAGTTAGGAATCAATAGACTTTCGATGGTTTTACCGAGTGACAATCTAATGTTTGCGAACGCGGGTATTAAAAGTACACTCATTACTGCGCTCCCAAATGAAGATGTACAACTTCAAAATCAAGAATATCATTTGAAAGCTTCTCCTAAATTTGTTGAGTCATTTCATAACAATGCTTTAGATAATGATATTAATGTTATTAATTTCGACCTTATCGAATGCTTACGAAAAACGCTTATTCACAACTATAGTTGTTCACAAGACAAGTGTTGTAAAGGTTTAGAACACCAATTATCCAACCAAATCATATCGTCTTAAATAAATACAAGCTTGTTCTGTTATTTATACCATGGTACAATTTAAGTAATAGTTTAATCCGAAAGAAATGGTGATGACAATGGTAAAAACATTAAAACTCGAACAACTTGCAAGCTTATCCATTGGTGTTGTTTTCAAGCGCTATAAAGTTGATGCATCCAATAAAATACACACATATAAATTATTGACACTAAAAAGTTTTAGCGCTCAAGGTTGGATCGATGAATCGAACCTTGAGGTGCTTTACACGAAAAAACCAATTCACGATAAATATCTTACAAAACCCGGTGATGTGATTATCCGTTTAAGCAAACCATTTACTGCAATTGCCATTACTAAAGAGACAAGTGGTATCGTCGTCCCATCATTATTTATACGAATTAGTGACATCAGTAACAGTTTACAGCCGGATTACCTGATGTTTTTATTAAATAGTCAAAAATACCATGATGCGTTTTTAAAAGTACACGTTGGTCCTACCTTCCCAGTCCTTCAACTTAGGACAGTAAAAACGATTAATATTCCAGTTGTTGAAGAGGAAAAACAGGCGTTAATTGCCCAGTTGAATAACGATTGGATCGAAGAAAAAAAACTTGAAACAGCACTTCAAGAACAGTATGAAGCATTTCGCAAAGTAACGGGTAACCAGTTTGTTGAAGTGGGGGATGTTTATGACAGCGAATAATTACACTCAGCTTTGTGAACATTTTCATAAAGCTTACACAAATCTAAAAAATGAACACGATCATCCCTACCTTTTTGGTTCTTTTCTAGCTTTGCTCACACTAAAACATATCACGGCAAAAAAACCGACTCACATCATTTTGAGTGATATTCCTGAAACAGAAAGTTTAATAAACGATAAATCGATTGGTCAACGGCTTAATAATATTTTTAAAACATTGACAATCCAAAATGAAACATTTTTACAAGGTGCTTTCGACTTTGTTGATTTTGAAGCTGAGCTTGGCTTTTCTGATCGTACGAAACACGAAAATTACTTAGTTGCACTATTAAAAACGATTGAAGAACTATACAGCCTTTATAATGACAAAAGTGATGCTACATTTAATATAGGTTCAATCATGGGACATTTAATGACATATGGAGATGTTTTTACGCAAACATCACGCCAAAACGTAAAAGCCTATGATGGGACGATACAAACCCCGCTCTCCGTCGCACGCTTGATGGCAAAGCTTCTTGAACCTAAAGCGAATGAAAATGTATACGATCCTTCATGTGGCTACGGAGCTTTGCTAAGAGCTATTGCTTCCGAAAAGCACCAAAGTTTACAACTTTTTGGTAGAGATGCTGATCCAATTGCACTCGCAATCACAAAAATGATGCTAATCTTATCCAATGTAGAGAATATTGATTTATCAACA
>SKGE01000062.1 GCA_007117625.1 Candidatus Izemoplasma sp.
AAGCTCTTTATGTTGTCTTTAATATACCATATGTTAATCAAATAAGTCAATAAAATATCCATTATTCACTCATATATATAAAAGGTTTCTAATTAGAAGGTATCTGACAATGCAAGTGACGGTAACATCACCGCTAAGATCATGATAACTATCATAACATAGATGAAAATGAGTAATAATGGTTCTAACGCTTTCTTGAGCCGTTCGATTTTAATATCACTGTCTTCGTCATAAAAGTCGGATAAGCTCTGCATCATCTTACCGAGTTCACCAGTCTTTTCACCGACACCCATCATACGGGTGAAAACAACTTCACTGGCGTAGTGATGCTCAAAAACAGTACTCATAAGTTCACCTGAATTGACATTTTTTTGAGCATCAACAAGTAGTTCACGGTAAACCCTGTTGTCTAACGTTTCATAGGTTGTTCGGATTGAATCTTGCAGAGGAACATGGTTTTTCAGCATTTGAGCAAGCGTTGCGGCAATCCGTGATAAGTTATTCATTTTAACGAGTTCGCCAAAAATCGGAAGCCGTATCGCTAAAGAACTTATTGCATACTGGAACTTATAATATTTTTTATGAATCAAACGAATACCAATAATAAAAGCTATTAGTGATGCAATGATAATCAGTATGTTTTGTCTCAAAAAGTTTCCTGTGTCCATAAAAAACATCGTTACGCCTGGAAGATCTGCATCACCGTATAAATCTTCAAACTGTGGTAAAACACCAATCATCAAGAAGATGGCGACACCGACGGCAACAACTAAATATATAAGCGGAAGCATTAATGTACTCTTAATTTGACTCTTTAAACGGTATTGTTGTTCGAAGTAATCGCCAGTTTCGGTCAATATTTCATCTAAATCTCCAGTTTTTTCTCCGACTTTTACCATACTGATGAGTAATTTTGGAAATTCTCTCGGAAAACTTTTAAATGCTTCACTTAACGACTGACCACTGTTCACCTCATAATAAATTCCGTAATAAATTCTGCGGATGTTTTTATTGGTTTGCTGGGTCGCTAAAATCTCACACGCCTCATTTAGCTTAACCCCAGATCGCAAAAGTGAAGAAAGCTGTTTGATATAAAAAATTAAATCTCTTTCAGTTACTACTTTATTCAGTGTAATTCGGTTTAATCGTGCGATTAAACTTGAATGAAGTTCAATCTCAATTGCGCGCATACCATTCTCAAACAAAAACTGGTCCACAATCGCTTTTGAAGGCCCTTCGGCCATACCTCGAACGATTTTACCATCTTTCATCCGTTTTGCTTTATATTTATAGTCATTAATCTTCATAGCGGACCTCCTAATCGAGACCGAGTTTCAAGATTTCTTCTACGGTTGTAATACCTTCTTTTACTTTTTCGAGTCCTGCCTCTACAAGTAGTTTTGTTCCGTCTTTACGGGCTTGTGCTAAAATATCGTATTCTTTCTCATGGTTTGAAATCATCCGTACAATGCCTTCATTAACATCTAAAATTTCAAACACCGCAACGCGTCCTTTATAGCCTTTATTGTTGCAGCTTGAGCATCCGACTGCGCGTCGAACGCGTTTCATTTCAAAGCCGTGGCGTTTGAAAATTTCTTTTTCGTTTTCGGTTGGCTCTTCAGTCTTAGCACAAACATTACAAACACGACGAACCAAGCGCTGCGCGACAATTCCACTTAACGAAGAAGCTACTAAGAACGGGTCAATCCCCATATCCACCAAACGACCAATCGTTTTAACCGCACTATTGGTATGGATAGTAGATAGCACTAAATGGCCTGTCAAGGCTGCTTTAACACTGATTTGCGCAGTATCAACATCACGAATCTCACCAATCATAATAATATTAGGATCTTGACGCAAGATGGAACGTAATGCTGTAACAAAAGTAAATTCAATATCTGGATTAACATTGACCTGATTAACGCCTTCAAGTTCAATCTCCACAGGATCTTCAACGGTAATAATATTTACTTCAGGACTATTCAATTGATCCAAACAGGCATATAAAGAGGTTGTTTTACCAGAACCCGTTGGCCCACTGACTAACACAATACCGTTTGGACGACTGATCAAACGCATAAAACGTTTTTGATCATCATCGTTTAAGCCTAAACGTTCGATCCCTTTTGAGTCACGTGATAAGTCAAGCACACGCATAACCGCTTTTTCTCCACGTACCGTTGGCAACGTTGAAATCCGCAAGTCGATCGGACGCCCTTCAATGACAGTTTTAATCCTACCATCCTGTGGCGTTCTTGAATCGGTAATATCCATGTGAGACATAACTTTAATCCGTGAAATAAGCTTTGGCAAAATAACTTTTGGTAAACTTCTTTCTGTACTTAAGACCCCATCAATCCGATAACGAATTTTAAACTCGATATCGGTTGGGTCAATATGAATATCGCTCGCCTCGGTTTTAACGGCGGTGAGCAAGATTTGATTTACTAGCCCAATAATCGGTGATTCTTGGGCATCTTGTTCTGGTTCTTTCGTAATTTCATCGTAAAACTTCTCATTTTCCTTTTTCTCGCTCTCAACACTAATTCCGAGTGATTTTAAGGTTTTAGAGAAACCATAATATCTTGCAATCGCGGTATCGATATCATTTTTTGTTGCAAGCACTGTCTCGACATTCATACCAGTTTTCAAGCGAACATTTTCAAGCGTCGGAAAGTCGAGCGGGTCATTTGTCGCAACAACAATGCGTCGCCCACTGATGTTGATCGGCATGATTTTAGATCTTGAAACAAAATCTTCATCCAATAACTTTAAAACTTGATCATCGATATAGATGAGACCTAAGTTGACACGTTTAATTCCCAATGAGTCACTTAATGCATCAACGATTTGGGAATCGGTACAGTGACCAAAACGAATAAGCGCTTCTCCAATTTTCTCGCCGCGTTCGCGGCGTTGAAGCGCTTCATTTATTTGAGATTCGGTGACAACACCTTCTCGTACTAAAACGTCTCCAAGACGTTTAGGGGTACTTTTAGCCATAACTTCACATCCCTT
>SKGE01000034.1 GCA_007117625.1 Candidatus Izemoplasma sp.
GACTTAGCACCTGTGCTTGGTCGCGAGCCATATAGTTTTAATCCTGAACATGATTTGCTTGAATGGATTGCTGCGTATGGTCAGTCACAAGGGGTTAAGATGGTTGCAGAACCTTGGGATATTTGGGGGTTACATCTTGGAGATTTCCCTGAAGGCTGGGGAGCTTGGAATAATGAATTTAGAGATGCCTCAAGACGCTTCATGCGAGGTGATGCGAACACAAATGATTTTGTCCAAGCACTGAATGGAAGTTTTGATGTGTTTGGTAGTCGTGGCATGGCACCTTATTATGGTATCAATTTCTTGGTTGCTCATGATGGTGTTACATTAGCAGATTTGGTAAGCTATAATATTAATAGTGATGCAGATCGAGATTTTTATAACAACCAAGATTGGCCGTTTGGACCAAGTGATGGTGGAACTGGAAACAATACGACCTGGGATTCTGGAGGCGATCAAGACTTGCGTCGACAACGCTTGCGAAATTTCTGGGTAATACAGTTCTTCTCTAGAGGTATTCCTATGAGTGTTTATGGCGATGAGTTTGGACGTACCCAAAACGGTAATAACAATCCGTATTCACTGGACAGTATTGCGACTTACAATAACTATTATATGATTAATACAGATAGTCCGCACCTTGTTGAGATTGATGAAAAATACTGTCACGGCATAGAGACAAACTGTGCCTATCACAATAATTTAGGAACGGATTCAAATCCGGATGGCATCAACAACATATTCTTGTTTGCTCGCGATGTTATACACTTACGCATTGAACACGAAACATTGAGAAGAACTGCTTACGATACAGATTACGATTTCCGTAAAGAAGATGGTATCAGTTCACTTGGTGAATCTGATCGGGCCATCTGGCTAAGAATTAATCACGATACCGATACCGATTTCTTGTTGTTTATAAACATGTGGACTGAAAATATTGAATTTACTGTCCCTGAAGCAAGAGAAGGCTACCGATGGGTAAGACGTATCGATACACACCACTGGGCAGAAGCAAACTATAATAACCACTGGGCGATTGAAGATGCTGCGACCATTCACGGGAACTATGGTGTAAATCCATGGAGTGTTGTAGTTTTACAAGAAGTTCCAATCGATTAGCATCAAAAAAACTTGAGAATCTATTTATTTTTGATTATAATAAAGTGTTAAGGCCTTATTATCTTCAAACACAAATGTACTAGGAGGGTATGAATTATGGATAAAAAGCTTTATGAAAGACCAATCATTGAGATTGTTGAGTTTGAAGTGAATGACCATATTGCAAGTAGTATGGATACTGGTGCTGGTGCCGTCGGTACAGAAAGTATTTTTGACGATTAGGGGGTCGCTATGAAAAAACTAATCATATTTTTATTATTCTTTGTTGGAATGTTATCGTTTGGTGGGATGTTTGTTCAAGCAGAGTCAAGTGGTGAATATGAGGTTAAAGTAACCGCTCACTTCGACAACGCAAATATCGGTGTAGAGATTAACCTTCAATTAGATTATGCCGATCGAATTACGATTGATTTTGATCAATTAAGTTTAGATAGTGAACAAAACTATCAATTTGCTTTTTGGGTAGTCAATGGGAATGTTCGCAGTGATTTACCACAAGGGCATGAGTTTATTGTAACGAACGACTTAAATATTCAAGCAATTTACAGTAAGCCAGGAGAACATGCGGTGCTATTTATGGACACCAATATTAACCTGCTTGATGTGCAATATGTTGATGACGGTGAAGATGCAAGTGATGTTACTGAAGACTTACCAGATAAGCCAAACTACAAAGTATCGACTACAGAAAAATGGAGTGGTTCTTTAGAAAACATTACAGGAAGTAAAGTGCTTATTTTACAATACGTTATTGATACGAGTGCGACATTTGAACTTACTGTAGAAGGTGGAAGTATTGATGCCTATTTAGAGGATGGAGAAGAAAAGACGCTCGTAGGAGATCCTCTTTACAACAGTGTTGTAACGGTTGTGCCAGATGCGAACGCGGAGCCATTCAGTCACTGGGAATCAAATGGTGTGATTGTAAGCTTTGAAGAAGCATATTCTTTTACAGTGCTTGAAGCCAAAACAGTTACAGCCGTCTTTAGTGAGACACCAGAAGATCAAAGACCAGTTATTGCTTTGAGTAATGCGCTAGAGCTAAGAACAGGCCAAGACTCATATTTGGTACAAATGGATATTCCTGAGGGTTATCACCTTATTGACTATGGCGTGTTAACTTCGGAAATCCCAATGCTTAACGAAGATATGACATTCGACAATGCTTCAGTCAATCGCCGTCAAGTTAGTAGCTATCATGGACCAACCAATGAATTTTTGGTTACCTTCGATAACAACCCAAGTTCAGTGCGTGCTTATATGGTGCTAGAAGATGAACAAAATAATAACGAACTTGTTTATGTTTATTCGGAAGTGCCGTTACTACAAACCTTGTTTAGAACTGAATATGGTACTGTATTTGGGCAAGATGCATTTATTCATTACCGTTTGTTAATAAATGGACACGAAGTTCGCGATTGGGTTACAAATCCTACCAACTATTTTGAAGGAAATCAATCCGGTGAAGATTTTAACTGGCAATATGAACTTTTCCTTCAAGAGGGTGTAGTCATTGAATGGAAAATGCTCATTAGGCAAGATGGGCAAAGCGACATTTGGATGCCTGATCCTGATAGGGAGAACAACTCTGGTTTTGCACACTTCTCAAGTTGGGGCAATGAAGTAAATATTCTGGATCCCACAGAGTAATTAATAATAGTTAGTTTAGATATACGCTTTAACAAAAAACCGAGCCTTTTAGATTGCTCGGTTTTTGTATAGAGATAGGATGATTATTTAGTTTTTAATACGTTGCATAGCATTGCTCATGTCGCAGATGAAGTCGAAACCACCAATTAGTACAACACGGATGTAATCCCCTTCTGGATGTAATTTCATTTTAAAGCCTTTGTGTTTTTTGGTTTCGGTCATGACAACATGACGTATTTGGTTCA